>JAKFCI010000210.1:0-15973 GCA_036676725.1 Chitinophagaceae bacterium | reverse complement strand
CCCATTGTTTGCGCAATACATCTGTCATTAACCATTTGTTACCGGTAGCCGGAATGCCATCAACTTCATTAAAAGAAGCCATCACACTTCCAACGCCTGCATCAATTGCTGCTTTGTACGGGGGGAAATATTCATTGTACATTCTAACCCTGCTCATGTCTGTTGTATTGTAATCGCGGCCTGCTTCTGCAGCGCCATACAATGCATAGTGCTTAACACAAGCCATGATCGTATTATTTAGCGATAAGTCTGTTCCCTGGTAGCCACGCACCATAGCTTTTGCAATTTGCGACCCGATGTAAGCATCTTCACCACTTCCTTCTGCAATGCGTCCCCAGCGTGGATCACGGGCTATATCCACCATTGGGGAAAACGTCCAATTAATACCATCTGCACTGGCTTCAATAGCAGCAATGCGGGCACTACGCTCAATAGCTTTCAAATCCCAAGAGCATGATAGCCCAAGTGGGATCGGAAAAACAGTTTCATATCCATGTATCACATCCATTCCAAATAAAAGAGGAATTTTTAAACGGCTGTTTTCAACTGCAATCTGTTGAACATCGCGAATTTTTTCAACGCCTTTAATATTAAACAAGCCACCAACTTTACCAGCCTTAATTTTTGCTGCAATGTCCGATGAAGATGCCTGCCCTGTAGTTATGTCGCCGGCACCGGGCAAGTTTAATTGACCAATTTTTTCATCCAACGTCATTTTTTTCATAAGGTTGGTCACAAACAAATTCATTTTGGCATCAACCTTCATTTGTGCCTTAGCTTCTAATCCTATAAAAAAAATAGTAGCAAGTAAAAGTTTCTGTAGCATATTTATTTACGTTTATAATGAATGGTTTTTATTTTGTCAACTAATTAATTTCATTCAGCATTGTTGCGTCGCACACTTGTACTACCTGTATTCTACTCAGCTACTTTAATTCAGCACTAATAAAATAGGCACGCACATATCAGCCACTCAAAATTTCTTTATTTTTTTAAATAAGGTTTTATTGCAGCTTGCCAAATAGCATAGCCCTTTGCATTCATATGCAAATCATCATCCAAAAAAATATCGTCCATAGGTGTGCCGTCTGCTTTTAGCATCTTATGATAAACATCAATGTATGCGGTATGTTTTTTTGTGGCTAAAAATTCTTGAACCTGTTTATTTGCGGCCGCAAATTTGGGCATCAGGTGCACCCGGCTTGGGCTCGGTTTCATTGATACATAGGCAACAGGAACCTTGTGGCATTCATTTCTAATTAAAGAAAACAATTCCTTAAAGCGACTCACCACTGTCGCTACCGATATTGTATCGCTACCTGCAAAGTCATTTTCACCGCAATAAATAATAATTTGTTTTGGACAATACTTAAATATTACATCATCCTTGTATCGAATTACATCCGGCAATGATGACCCACCAAAGCCACGATTAATTATAGGATGGTTTGGGAAGTAAGATTGCACATCTTTCCACATAGTAAAAGAAGAACTGCCTATAAGCAAAATTTGGTTTTTTGCAGGCATGCTAATACTATCCTGCTTTTTAAATGATTGTATATCTTCAATGAAAGGTTGTGCAGCAGCATGTACATTAATCAGGAGTAAAGAAAACAGTAGAAATAAAAAAGAATTGATCTTATTTTTCATGACTCTTAATTAAAAGTTTAATACGCAAAAATAGTGATCTGCCACGGACTATTTTTTTTGATTTCAGTGTTGTTTTAAAAACACCACCACAATTAAAACTTTAATTTTATACCTCACAATTTGAAGCATGGACCAGCAGCTCATTAAAGATTTAATTGAAAGGCAAAAACACGGTTATAGCCTGGAACAACCATTCTATACAAACCAGGACCTGTTTGAGTTTGAGTGGCAGCAAATATGGAGAAAAAACTGGCTGTTTGCCGGCAACACAGCCCAATTACCTAAACCCGGCGATTACTTTACTTACCAGTTAAAAAACGATTCAATAATCATCATTCGCGGTAATAAAGGTGAGGTATATGCGCATTACAATACTTGTACACACCGTGGCTCTGTTATTTGTCAAAATGAAAAAGGAAATGCATCCAAATTAATCTGCCCTTATCATCAATGGGTGTTTGATAAAGATGGCACTTTATTAAATGCACGAATGATGCCTGGCGATTTTTGCAAAGAAGGATACAACTTACATTCTGTACACGTTAAAATAGTAGAAGGTTTGATCTTCATTTGCCTGGCCAATGACGAACCCGATTTTAGCGCAATTGAAAAAAGCTTGGCGCCATACTTATCGCCATTTCAAATAGCAGATGCAAAAGTGGCGGCCATTAAGAATTATACGCTTAGGGCAAATTGGAAACTGGTGGGAGAAAATTTTCGCGAATGCTACCATTGTGGTGGTGCACACCCAGAATATTGTAGCGCAGTTATTGGTGCAAGTTTGAGAGAAGACACTGTGCAACTTACAGAAACAAAGCAAAAAGAATGGAATGCAAAATCGCTTGCAACCCAATTGGTAGAAGTAATTCCAGGCACAACAACCTATGCGGTACGCTACCCGTTGCGGCCGGGGGTTGAAAGTTATAGTTTAGATGGAAAAAAGGTTTCAATTCCCATGGGAAAACATGAGGATCATGATGCAGGTGTTATCGGACTTGTGAATTACCCGAATTTTTGGATGGATGCAGTGAGTGATTATGCATGGACCATGCGGGTCACGCCAATCAATGCTTCGACGACTGATGTTGAATTTTGTTGGTTAGTTGATAAACATGCAATTGAAGGCAAAGATTATGACCTAAAGCGCCTTACGGATTTTTGGGAAATTACCGGTGAACAGGATGGAAAACTGTGTGAAAATAATTTTCGCGGAATTGAGTCATCGGCATATCGACCCGGCCCATACGCTCCGGTTGAAGACCAGGTAATTAATTTTGTTGATTGGTGTGTAAATGAAATGAAAAAAGATATTTGATTTCATAAAACATAACACTCACTAAACACGTGCCTGTAACAACTTTCGATCGCTAATAAAAATCCACACACAAATAATTATTACAAAAATTATTCCTGCGTTAATTAAAAATATATCCCCGATTTTCATTTTGGTTTCGTACAAATAACTGGTCCAAAAATTACCGGCAATGGCACCAATACCAAAATAGGCAGCATATAAAATAGATTGGCCAGTGGCTTTCCATTCGTCATTTACCAGCTTATTTACATACTCAACACACACCACCCAAAATAATGACCAGGAAATACCATGCAAGATCTCGATACCCAAAGCCCATTGCGGATTTTTTATAACACTGTATAACCACATTCTAAGTGCAGTCGCAAGTAAAGTTATTAGGAGTGTCTTTTTAAGCCCAAAATGATTGATAATTCGTGCCGAAAAATAAAATAAGGGCAACTCGCACAAACCTTGTATAGCCAAACCATAACCAACCATTTTTGCAGTTGCACCATTTTCTTTCATGTATATGGAATAGAAATTCCAAATAGCAGTGGCAGCAACCGAAATAAACAAAACGGCAATTAATATTTTTAGTAATTGCAGGTTACTTAAAACACTTTTAATTTGTTGGAATGCTGGTATGTTTGTTTTCTTTTCAGGCCTTGTTTCAAGGTAAGACGTTAAACCTAGAGCAAATAAAAATGTAACAGCCATTGCAACACCGGAAATAATAAAAATTACTTGTGTGCTTGCATTATCAATAAGATAACCGGTTACAATGCCCATAAACGACCATCCCGCGGCACCTGCAATACGCAAACTTCCGTAAGAGAAAGAAGGATTTTTATTAGTGAGATGTAAAGCAAGGCTATCCAATACAGGTTGAATGGTATTGAAAAATAAAGACATCATTACCGTAATACCGGCAACAAACAAAAAACCGCCTTGAAAAATATATAAGGGAAAACTTAAAGCAGCAAAGGCGGATGCAATTAATAAGGTTTTTTTATAACCAACTTTATCAGCAATGTATCCATAAATGGGCTGCACCAAAAACATCATAGCCGGGGTAATGCTTAATATAAAACCAAGCCTGAAACCCGAGTAACCTATTCCGCCCAGATAATCTGCAAATATGGGCAACCATGCTGCCTGGCAACAAAAGGCCCAGAAGTAAAGAATCCTTAAGCGATTGGCTTCACTTAATTTCATGAACGATATTTTCTGAAAGCTGTGAAGCGGCAGCTTTATCAATCATGATATAACTATTGGGATGAGTTTGCAAAATTGTTGCGGGAATTTGATTGGACACTTTTTCTTCCACGGATTGTTTTATAATGCCGGATTTTTTTTCTCCGTTCGCAATCAGTATTACTTTCTTTGCTTCCATTAAATGCTGCAACCCAATAGTGATGCCTTTCGACAAGGGCGTGGCGGACGAAAAATATTTTTGGCCTACAGAAAGTGTGGTATCATCTAAACCAATAACATGTGAATAGTTTTTAAAAGAAACGCCGGGTTCGTTAAAACCAATATGCCCGTTCATTCCTATACCTACAATCATCAGATCTATTCCGCCATTGTTTCTAATAACATCATCCATTTTTTTACACTCCCCTTCCAAATCATTTGACATTCCATCAAATACATGCAGTTGGTTTGGTTTTAAACCAAGAGGATCAAAAACAGTACTGTATAAAAAATAATGACAACTGCCTTCATTTTCCGGGGGTACACCAACCCATTCGTCTAAACCTAAAAAAGTAGTTTTCGAAATATCAATGTTTTCTTCTTTAACCTTTTTTACAAAATCCTGGCAAGGCAACAACGGTGTATGACCAGATGCCAAACAAATAACTGCACCAGGCTTTTCTTTTACTAGGTCCAACATTGTTTGCGCAACAGCTTCAGATAGAATTTCGTAATCTTTATAAACTTTTATCTCCATGATTTTTATTCAACTTTTTTAACGGCGGTTCGGCCTGATACACCATTTTCGTTTATAGATTCAATAGCAAAATAGTATGGCTTTTGCGAATCCATTGTTTTTAACCAGTATTCATTATTGCTATGCACCATTATACTTGTATATAATTTGTCGGGTTCGGTACCGTAATAAATATTATAAGCAAAAGCATTATCAACAGGGCTCCATTTTATAAAGGCGCTTCTTTTGTCTTTTTCTGTTCGCAAAACAATAAATTGTTTTACTGAATCGGGCCTTGCGCCATTGCCATTACCAAAAACCCTAAAGCCACTTAATGCAAACTTGCCGGTCGGCATATGTACGTTTTCTAACTTAATATAACGGGCTTGCACAGGTGTAGTTAATTCTATGTAATCGTGGGGCACATCGGTTTTATTATTGCTTTTATCTTTTAGCAATTTCCATTTTTTCCCATCTACCGAATAATGTAATTTATATTGATGGTATTGAGGTGCAGGTTTTCCCAAACGATCCTGCGCAACATCCTGGTCGGCATAATTTATTTGTACTGCATTCACAGTAGATATTTTACCCAGGTCAGATTGAAAATATTCGCCTTTATTTCCTGTAGCTGCACTCCAATAAGTTTTCATTAATTCATCAACCGCATTATTTGGAAGATAGCCACCTAAGGTGGATGATGCCTGCACAGGTTTGTTGTAATTCAACAACATCCACCCGGTAAAATATGGCGATTTGCCATCTACTTCATAAGCAACATTTTTAAAACGATCATCAGGAATATAATGTGGATAATCGCCAAACGTGGTATTGCACCACATCACATCGTCCTGGTCAAAACCTGTTGGCCAAATGCCCAACCTGCGTTCAAAAGTATTTTTTACAGAAACGACAGTTGTTGAAATGTGCCAGAAATTTTTAAAATTATCCTGGAAAGTTGCTCCATGTCCAGCACCACGTACATAACCCCCTAATTTAAAACTTACAGGGTCCGATGCTGGTGTAAACGGGCCGAGTGGTTTATCGCCAACCAAAAGTCCATCTGCATAGCCACTAAATTCAGTGCCCGGCGCACCATATTGCAAATAATATTTGTTTTTATATTTTGTCATGTGCGATCCTTCAATAAAAGGATCGAGAAAAGTGTTGTCCATATGTTCGCCAAACCTTTGCCAACCATAACGCCATGATTCCAAAACATACATTTCCTGCCGTGTACCAATTGGCTTAAACGTTTTACGGTTTAACTCAATGCCATACATTGGGTAACGATTACTGCTACCATTATACATATACAAACGGCCATCATCATCCGTAAAAAAGCTTGGGTCCCATCCACCAATTTCAAAAGAATCAACGAGTGGTTTCCATTCATTGGCTTTCGGGTTTGTGCTCATCCAGATTGAAAAATCATTTGTATAGGTAGAACCAAAAACGATCATGGTATCACCCACAATTCCAACGCCCGGTGCACATAATTCATCATAACCTTCATTCCATGGACGTAAAAATCTTTTTGCAACATATTTCCAGTTCAGCATATCGCTACTCCACCAATATCCCCATTGGTTGGTAGAAAATAAATAATAATCACCTTTATAATTTACAACTACGGGATCAGCAGTTGCACGATGCCTGCCCCACTCCGAAAAGTTTGGTATTGGCGTGTATCCATAGTCGATATTAATAGGATTACAATAAGTTGTTTGGGAAGATTGGCTAAAAGATGAAAAATAAATGGTCAAAAGGAAACTGCAGAAAATCAGTTTATGAAATATATTTTTCATAGTGGTTATTTGTGATGAGAAAAAAGCCAGGGCATCAGGTTTTTTTCGGAAAATGCAGCATCCCAACTATTGTGGTTTGCATCGGGGTAAATAGTTAATTGAACATCGGCGCCTTTTTGTTTTAAAGCGGCAGCCATTGTCTGGCTTAATTCTGGCGGAACTACATCATCTTTCAATCCATGAAAGATCCACCAGCTTGGTCTTTTTAATTTTTTTGCAGTTTCGGTGTTACCTCCGCCACATATGGGCATTGCAGCTGCAAACATTTTTGGTTTTCTTCTAACCAGTTCAAAAGTACCCATACCACCCATTGATAAACCGCCAACATAATACCGGTCCTTATCTAGCTTGAAATCTTTTTCCAACACACCTATTAAATCCATCACCATTTTCATGGCAATTTTTGGATCACCTTTTTTCGGAAAGGAAAAAATTCTTTTTCCATCCTCATTTTCAAATTTGACATTGCTCCAGTAACTATTAGCAGGGCATTGTGGAAATACAACAATAGCCGGATAATTTTTTCTTATGCTGTCACGTAAAAATAAGCTGGCGCCGTGTGTCAATTGAGCCTCGTTATCATTCCCTCTTTCACCTGCACCATGTAAAAACAATATAAAGGGATAACTTTTGGAAGCATCAAAGTCTTCTGGTAATAAAAGGCGATAAGGCAAGGTATCTTTCCCCTCGATCAGCCATTTTTTTTGAAACAAGGATTTATCCTGCGCATGGCTAATTGCATTAATCAATACAACGGAAACCAGAAATAAAATAAATCGCCTCATGATGTTCTTAATTTTTTGGATTATTTAAATTAGGATACTTATTGCTATCAAAAAATAAATGATCCAAACTCCATTTGCCTCCACCTATAAAAAAGAATACTACACCAAGCAATACAAATAAAAATGGGTGCTGGTCTTCGTACCAAACTTTTCCTGTGCCTACAAAAATGCTTATGTAAAACATGGTAAGAATAATAAGCAACGCAGCCAGTTTTGTAAAAAGGCCAAACATTAAAAAAATGCCACCCAATAATTCAGCAGTTTTTCCAGCATAAACCATAAAAGTTGCAGAGGAAGATTTGAATTGATCCCATTGGAGATATGAATTCATTTTTTCACTGTCTAATACCTCCCAACCATGGTAAGCCATAAAAAAACCTGTGATCATTCTTACAATACCCAAGCCTTCATTTTGATAACCTGCAACTGAAGAAAAAAATTGTTTCATAGCATTTGTAAATTACTTCAATGCCTGGTCTTTTTCTTTTTCAAGAAAATTAGATGTTTCCTGCAATCCTGCTGTTTGTGTTTCAAGCAAAGCTTCATCAGGTACAATTTCCAAAGGTATAGTGCTTGATTTTGATGGTTCGTTGTAAGGAATGTTTGAACTCCGGTTATATACGGAGATCAATGACCACCGTGGTTTGTCGGAAAGATTTGCTTCTGAACGATGCAACAAATTACTATGGAAAAACAAAGCGTCTCCCGCGTTTATTTCTACATACACAAGGTCCAATGTTTTCAATGCCAGGTCCACATAATGTTGCGAAGCACCAACTTGTTCGCCTGCAAATCCATGTTCTATACGGCCCATTTTATGCGAACCCTTAATAACCTGCAAACATCCATTTGCTTTATTGGCTTCTGTAATGGCAATCATTACCGACATCATTTGATCCGGGAAAAGAAATTCATTCTTATACCAATATCCATAATCCTGGTGCCACTCCCATGCGCCACCTACTTTTGGTTCTTTTTGCATCAACTTTGAATGAAAATGACAAACCGGTGCATCGCCATCCAATAATTTATCAACCGAAGTAACCATGCGATGGCTTTTTGTTAGCAAACCATATGCATCGTTTCCGGGTGTGTACCAAAGTGTAAGTTTCGTTTTTTTACCTGTTTGGTCATTCAAATCAAAAGCATGTTTAGCAATGTTGCTATCCTCAATGGCTATTCCATACAGCTTTTGGGCTTCTTCTCCTTTTAAAAATCCTGGCACAATTACATAACCATCCTTATGATAAGATTCAACTTGTTCTGTTGACAGTTCAAAATTTTTCATGGTTATATTTTTATTATTTAAAGAATAGAAATTTAAACAACCGGCCACTTGAATTTTGAAACCAATTGTATTCTCTTTCCAGTATTCCCGGATTCCCTGGCCGCTTCAATAATTTCCAAAACATGTAAGGCATGTTCTGCAGCAATGAGTGGCTCACTTCCATTTATTAATGATTGCGAAATAACGGTTGCACCTTCCTGCCAAACATAAGTGCCCGGATCGGGAACAAAACGTTGTGGCGCTTCATGATCATGCGTTACCATATCAACACCATGAGGCGCCCAGTCATAACCTGCCAGCGACATATTTCCTTTGGAACCCCATATTTGAATGGTATGGATTTCTTCATCCTTTCCCTGGTGGCCGTGCGGATCAAAAAAATTAAAGCCGCATTGAACATTTGAAAGGATGCCGCCTTCATGTTCCATCAGTACCTGCGCATTGTCTTCAGCCACCACTTTTATTTTTCCTTTATTATCAACCGTTCTTTCAGGCGTAATGATACTTGTCATAGCCATCACAGATTTTGCAGGACCTAACAAACCGGTAAGCGTAGCAAGATTGTAAACACCAAGGTCAGGTAAACTGCCACCGCCTTTTTCGTAAAAGAAAGCCGACCAGGTTGGCCCCGTATGACCATAATGTGCATGCGCACTTGATACCTTTCCTAATTTACCATCCCTTATCGCTTTGGACATGAATGCAAATTGTGGGCTGTTAACAACTGCAGGTGCACCCCAAATGCGTAATTTTTTTTCTTTGGCGAGATCCAACAATTTTTTTCCTTCCTTATAAGTATTTGCCATTGGCTTCTCACTCCAAACATTTCGGCCTGCATTTAACGCTTGCTTATTTAATCTTCCGTGCTCCTGCATATCGGTAAGATTTATCAACAGGTCAAATTTTGGCCCAGCCAGCATTTTATCAATATGCGGGTAATGATTCGGAACCTTATATTCTTTTGCACGAATGACCGCTCGTTCAGGAATGATATCACACACACTCACAATTTCTATAAAAGAAGCTTTGGAAAGATGTGGCAGGTATTGCGTTGATACACTTCCACAACCAATGACGCCCACCTTTAGTTTCTTGTTTTCGGAAATAGCAAAACCTTCTAAGGATGATAGTAATAATGCGGCGCCAGCCATTGCTGTGCGCTGCAAAAATTCCTGGCGTGTTAAATTACTCATGATAAAATATTTTAAGTACTGAATTTATTTAGCAATTATTTTTTGAAGTGCGGACTTTCGAAACCTAATTTTTTTAACCCGTTTTGAATGTCTGGAATTTTCATGAATAATTTCCAGATCAAACCAGTGCGATAATTTTCAAGCATTACTACAATAGGACCCTGGTCAATTGCCAAATGACTTTTTGCATACCAATTATGGTGAATGCTAAAACCATCAACAAAACCATAATTACTCCAAATTTTATCACCTAAGTTATAATAGAAATAACGCATTGCTTCCATACTTTCTTTAGGCGTAAACGGCATGGAAGATATAGCAGCAGTGGGTTGTATCACCCCGCGATCATTTTCAGGGCTGTGGGCCACGTATCCTTTGTAGCTATCGCCGGCAGTTAAACCCCAGACCTTATCACTGTAACCCCTAAACTTTTTTGGATTTTCAATACAATAAGCCCGGTTAATTAGTGTATGGTTTTTACCCTGTTCAAAATAATCATTGCCAAGCGAATCTTTTAACCCTTTGGGATCTATGCCCTGGAAAGTATATTGTTCAAAAAACAGCGGACCACCTTTGTCTTTATCATAATTTCCTAACGGCAACTTTAGTCCATAATATTCCCTGCCATTTTTAAAACCAGCGCTTCCAACCCATGTGCCATCGTACACTTCTTTTGCAATTGAATGACGTTCTGAAGCTGCTGCCATGATGTAGGTTATGAGACATTCGTTCCATCCCCAAACAGGGAAGTTCATATCAAAACCGTTGTTCGGGCTCCAATGCCAGAATAATTTATTTTGATTGTTAGTATGCCAGTTCCAGTTGGCGGCGCCCCACATTTGCCCAATTCTTTTTCTTAAGTAAACCTCGCGTGGATCGTCTTTTGTAAAATATTCCCTTGCACATAAAAAGCCCATTAACAGGTACGATGTTTCAACAATATCAGCACCATCATCAAGCCTGTCAAATTTTATGGTTTTTCCTGTACGACCATTCATAAAATGCGGGTATATACCATGGTAGGCATCAGCATTAATTAAAAAGTCTGCGATCTTAATTAATCGCCTCACTGCTGTATCGCGGCCAATCCATCCTCTTTCCACTGCTATCACCGTACTCATGATGCCAAACCCTGTACCACCTATGGCTCCAGCATCCGGGCCAAATTTTGTTTTGCTGAAGTTTGGTTCGTCCCAGGCTTCATTAATGTAATCCCAATAATGCTCGGCTAAAACTGTATTACTTCTTTCAAGTGCTAAACCACTTACAGGATGCGCTCCATGCCAGAAGAAACGAAAAGTTTGCTTCTGCACTACTTCCATTAACTGATCATCGCTTAAACCCTTTATAATGCCTACCGGCGCAATTGAATCGGGATAAGTTTTTGTTTTTGGAATTTTTTTATTCTGTGCAAAGAGGTTGCTACTGCAAAGAAAGGTAAAGGCGATAATGAGGATCCGGTGAAACATATTATTCAATTTTCAGTTTATAATTAGATGCATTTATTTTTTTACGATTACCCACCTGTTTAATAAATTATGTGGTGTTTCAATAACTATCTTATAAAAATCAGAAGGCGTTTGACTTACATCTATAGTCGCCAGTCCATTGGCCACAGGCACTTCTGTTATTAATTTGTATTCATCTTTACCACCTGTTTTAAAATGGTTGGTTGTGGAAAGCCAAATTTTAGCCTTGCCTTTTTTATCGATCACATTCCACTTTACTAAAATCTGATTGTTGTTTAACTGCGCACTTGCATCTGTAGCAGAAATTTTCCCTGTTAAAGAGATACCATCCACTTCCATCAATTTTTCTTTTGGAATTTTAATGTTTAAAAAAGAAGCAATCGATGGCATAATATCTACAATACCTGGTTGTTGTTTTTTAAATCGTTCATTTAAATTTTTTGCATTGGTACTGATCCAGATCGTTCTTTCACGAAGGCCTTGTCCTCCATGGTGATACCCGTTCTCCTCACGGCCATGGTCAGTTGTAATGTAGATGACCCAATCTTCCTTGAAATTTTTTTCACGGTATTGAATTGCTTGCCAAAGTCTTCCCAACTGTTTATCTAACTTACCGACAGCATCATCTAGTTTCTGACTGTTGCCATGACGGTGCCCCATTTCATCAGTATATTCAAGATAGATCCAGGTAAGATCCGGCGCTACAGTTTTTATATATTTTGATGCAGTATCAGTAACGGTTTCATCAATTGGGTGAAAAAAATAACCTGCCGTATCGTGGGGGTAATTAATTGTATCTAGTTCAAGTCCATCCAAATAATAATCAGGTTGCAGGTTGCCTGCAGCTGCGGAATCACTGCCTACTAATTTGGTACGGTTGTCCAGCCAGGCAGAAAATACGGCAGTTTTCTTTTCGGGATATTGCGTTTTAAATAATCGAAAAATATTCCAGTAATTATAATTAGGTGCAGCTATATCATTATCCCACACATTGTGTTTATTAACCCAGGTGCCTGTAAGCAAACTGTTGTAGCCCACTGCAGATATAGTTGGCGTTTGCGAATAGCCATCTTTTTCGCCACCTACATACGCTCTGGTGTATCCACCTTTTTTGCTTATGGCATCAAGTGCCGGTGTATTAATTCTTTCAATTACATCTGCAGGTATGCCATCAGCAATTACAAAAATCGCCTTCCTGGCTTTTTGGGCGGTAGCAACTGCGGAAAAAAAAATCAATAAGAAAATAAAAGTAATTAAATTTTTTACCGGCTTAAATTTTTGTACTTGAATAAAATTAAGTAGCACACTATCGTAGTTTCTAGCCATAAATTTTATGAGCTTTTTTTAGAAAAAAAAGAAAGGGCTAAAGTGCAAAATTACCAAAGCCCTTTCTCAAATAGGTTATTTAATTAGCCACATCAGCTCGTTTACATCATCATTTCCACCATATTGACGCTGTAAAGCTTCTGTAAGGTTGCCCAGATTGTAATCATATTCACTTTGCGGGTATAACCATCTTTTTGGAACCTTTCCATTGTTGTAAGTTCCGGGGCCAACACTTAAAACAGGAATTCCTGTACGGCGCTGTTCCATAAAAGATTCCCAACCACTGTTCATAAATAACGCAATGTATTTTTGAAGCGCAATTTGGGCAAGACCCGTTGTAGAATTAAGAGCAACTTCGGGTTGAGCGATGTAACTATCAATTTCAGATTCATCGATGTTGTAAAAAAGCATGGATGCTCTAATACCATTTTCATAATGTTCTTTTGCGGTTCCTGGACCAGTTATCCAACCGCGGGTGATTGCTTCTGCTATAATAAATTCCTGTTCTGAATAGCCCATTAATATCCAGGGTTCATTGATCTTATCACTATGATATCTTGCCTTTATGCGGGAAGCATTAGCGGAAGCCGTTTGCTGATCACTTACTGTTAATCCTGCATCAACGCCTTCATAACTGCTAAAATCGCCTGCCGGTAAGCCACTCACAGGTTCTGCTATTTCAAATAAACGTGGATCGTTTTTATCTTTTAAAATATTTACAAAACCTTTTTCCATACTTACTGCCGTACTCAATGACAAGTATCCAAAATCAGGATTGTAATTATCAGGTGCAGAACCATTAAAAACAAGTTGCGCATTATCTGCAATACTTGTAAACAAAGGATATTTTGCAGGATCACTTACAATGCTTTGAAATTGTGATTTGATATTAAGATTTGCATTCGCTTCTTTTTTACTTAAATGAATCAGCAAGCGTAAACGAAATGCATTTACCAGCTTTTTCCATTGACTGGCATTACCACCATAAATAATATCGCCATTAATTTTGCCTTTGCTGTCATCCAGCAAATTGTTGGCCTCTTCAAGTTCCTGTAATATTCCTTTGTATATAGATTCCTGTGTATCGTATTCAGGTTTAAAGTTTCCTGAAACAGCGCCTAGTGCCTGCGAATATGGAATATCACCAAAAACTTCGGTCATTTGGCTGAATAATAATGCACGGAAAAATTTCGTCAATCCCAGGTATTGCTGTTGTCCTGTTTGAACAGCCAAAGAATCCATTTGCATTACCTGGCGCAAAACATTGTAGTTATCAAAACTTCCGGCTCTCCAGCTATAATCAACACTTGAATTTCCTCTTTCGTAATAAGTGAGGTGGCGTGCAGCAAAAGCTGCAGAAGTATTCTCATAATAGAAAACACTGTAACTCACTCTTGTTAATAAAAGAGCAGGCGTTGCGGTTGATGGTAAATTAGGGTTGACTTGAAAATCTTCATACTTTTTACACGATGAAAAAAGGATGATGGCAAAAGTAAATGCCGCTATATATGTATAAATTGATTTCTTCATGTTCAGTTAGTTTTTTAAAACTTCAAATTGATATTTACACCGATGTTCCTGTAGGTAGGTTCGGCAAGGTCAGAGCCTGAATAGCCATCAGGATCCATAAATGGAACATCTGTGAACAACAATAAATTTCTGCCTGTAAGTGAAATGCTTGCGCCTTTAAATGGTGTTTTTTGTAAAACGTTTGCATTTACATTGTAGGAAAGAACCACCTCTCTCAACTTCACAAAAGATCTTTTATACATGTTGGAACCAGGAACGCCATTAACATGTGTTGCAAAAACCCAATCGATATAATTTACTGCCGTCGTATTGGGTGCAAACTTCCTGGTATCAGAAATAATATTTCCTTGCACATCATATTCAACACTACCCGAAGTAACAACCACACCTTTGCCTATGTAAGATTTTTCACCAACATATGCTTTGTCCCTATTGTCATTTGCGGTTTCGGGATGCATACCACCTTCAAATAATTTTTGCTCCAATCCATTATACATTAACCCACCTATTCTTCCATCGAATGAAAAACCAAGTGCCAGGTTTTTGTAGGATAAATTGTTGTTGATGCCAAAAATAAAATCAGGATCGGTCTTGCCCATATTCACCTCCTGGTTTATGTATTGTGGAAAGCCATTTGATCCATGAACAATTTGTCCTGACGGATCACGTTCCCAATCCCAACCGCGAAATACATCTGTTCTTTCGCCAACTTTAATGGCATTGCGAATGCTGTCGCCACCATAATATTCTTTTACATAGCTATGCACTTTGCTGTAATTGGCGGTAAGGTCCCATTTGAAATTTTTATTTCTTACAGGGCTAGCCGTTAACACAAATTCAAGTCCTTTACGATTGATCTTATCTCCATTTACTAATTGGTAATTGTAACCAGAAGCAGATGAAACTGGTGCTGTAATCGCAAAGTCTTTATCTGTATAAGTAAAATAAGTAAAGTCAAACCCTAAACGATTTTTTAAGAACCGAATTTCAGTACCATACTCCTGCGATAATGTTGTATTTGGCCTGATGTCCTTTTGTATCAAGGTTCCTGGCAAGTTCAATGATGCATTGGTACCATTCCAACGTGGCCCGGTTTCATACACCGGTAAAGTAGCATACCAATTACGGTAACTATCACCAATTTGAATATTATCAGTTGAAACCCTTGACCATGAACCCCTGATCTTAGCAAAAGATATGAACTCAGGTAATTTGAAAATGGTTGATGGAATAACACCCAGTGATGCTGAAGGATAGAAGTAAGCATTGTTAGGTTTCTGTAGTGTTGAAGTTCTGTCGGTTCTTCCCGTTACACCAAAAAAAACCATATTCTTATAATCTGCATCCAAATAGCCAAACAAACTATTTACTTGTTTTTCCGCCCTAAGGTTTGTACTTCTTACCGAACCAATTGTATTGGAAAGATTGTAGTTAACTGGTACGTTAAGTCCTGTTGTTTGTGAGAATAAATTACTGTTTGAATTATAACGGCTACTTGCACCTGCAGAAGCTGTTACATTAAAATTACTAATGCTTTTATTATAAGTAAGTAGGGCATCAGTTACAATCTGGAAATTGTTTTGTCTTCTTTCGCTGTAATTACCATCGAATTCTGCACCACCATAATAAATATAACTCTTAGGTGTTTTTAATGTTGATAATGCATTGTTTGTTATAACCCCGCTGCGGATATAAAA
>JAKFCI010000209.1:0-53072 GCA_036676725.1 Chitinophagaceae bacterium | reverse complement strand
GGAATGTAAACGGGATTGGGCCTGCGGCCATAGTAATAACTGTCTTCAAACCCTTCTACCGGTGCAGCAATGGTAAGACCTTTGTGATGATCCATCAGGTTGCGCCCTACCTGCTCGCTGCCATTGCCCAATCCATTGGGAAAACGCGATGAAGTAGAGTTCAATAAAATAAAAGCAGTAGCTACCGTAGATGCATTGAGAAAAATAAGTTTGGCGTAAAACTCTTCGGTTTGTTTGGTTTCTGTATCAACGATCTCAACACCGATTGCTTTTCCTTTTTGTTCATCATAGATTACTTTGTTCACGAGCGAGTGAGGTCGCACGGTTAAGTTGCCCGTGGCATAAGCAGCGGGTATCGTACTTGAATTGGTACTGAAATATGCGCCATAGGGACAACCGCGGTGACAAAGATCACGGGCCTGGCATTGCCCCCTGCCCTTCACGGGTTGGGTAAGATTGGCTGTTCTACCCATGATGACTTTGATATCGTCATATTTTTTTTCTACCTGCTGCTTGAAATATTTTTCTACGGTATTCATTTCAAACGGCGGTTGAAATTTCCCATCGGGGATAACGGCGATACCATCTGCATTACCGCTTACGCCAATGAATGATTCGACATAATCATACCATGGCGCAAGATCTTTATACCGTATGGGCCAATCGACACCATGACCATCGCGGGCATTGGCTTCAAAATCGATATCGCTCCAGCGATAGCAGGCTCTTGCCCATAATAAGGAACGGCCACCGACAATATCGCCGCGGATCCAATCAAAGCGTTTTGTTTCTTCGTAAGGATTTTCCTGGTCGTTGATATAAAAATGTTTGTTGTCTTCCCTAAAGGAATAATGACGGCTTTGTACAAAGTTTTTTTCTTTGTCTTCTTTACTTAAGTTTAAACGGTGTTTAAATTCCCAGGTTTGTTTGGTAGCAGTAGGGTAATCGCCATGAACAACATTTCTTCCGCGATCGAGCAGGAGTACTTTTAATCCCTTCTCACATAGTTCTTTGGCCGCCCAGCCGCCACTGATGCCGGAACCAACAATAATGGCATCATACGTATTATTTGGTTTTGCTTTTGTGTTGAGGTTTGTTGTATCGCCGGGCATGAAGTTGTTTTTCTTTTTAAATTTTCGTTACAGTTATTACCTGGGAAAAAAGCTACCAGGGTTCTTCATTAAAAACAGATAAATTATTTAAAATGCTTTTTCATTTTAACCACATAATCTGCAATTGCAATTTCGGGTTCTGCAATTTCGGGATGCCACATCTTTTCCCATTCAAAACTGTAAAATCCTTTGTAATCATTTTTTGACAAAAGATCGATGGCTTGAAAAATAGGAACATCTCCTTCACCTATAAATTGATACTCTATTTTACCTGAAACCTGTTTTGCATCTTTTATATGTGTATGGCGAATATACTTTCTTAATTTCCTGAAAGCTTCTTTTGGCGACTCTTTAGTTGCGAGCCACATATTTGTTACATCCCAAACCAGGCCTACGTTTGGGTGTATTGCCGATTGCATAATGGTTTCCAAATCATTGATCTTAACTACATCGCCATGTGTTTCCATTAACACCGTTACATTTCTTTCTTTTGCATAATTACCTAATTCTAAAAGCCCCTTTATTATCAATTGAATAGTTTCGTTTTTATCTGCGCCTTTTGGAAAGTTGTTGGGAAATACTCTAACATAAGGGCAATTTATTTGTTGCGCCAGGTCAATAAAACGTTTGGCTTCATCTATATTTTTATCACGTTCAGGTCCTTCAGCAAAATGCAAATTAGCCGACGAACCCAGTCCAACAAATTGCAATCCATTTTTCTTCATTAATGCAACGGTATCATTCCTTGCTTTTTCCGTGCTAAACTCAGGGCATTTGGTAAGATCCATTTGCCGTTGCAAACCTCTTACTTCTATTCCTGTGTAGCCATGCCGCACGGCAAAAGAAACTATTTGATCAAAGGTCCAGTCAGGACAACCTAAAGTGGAAAAAGATAATAGGGGAGCGGGTTTTTTTAAATCGAATGCACAACCTGCAACCAATGTTGCAAATAAAATGCTGGATGTTTTTATAAATTCTTTGCGGGTAACATCGTTCATACCTTTAATGCTTTATGAGTATTCTAAGTTACAGTAACCAATGTGAATGTTGCAATTGGCATCAATGATTAAATTTAAACCGTACATAAAAGAAGTTATGAAAAAGTTTCTGTTCGTATTGCTGTTAAGTATAGTTAGCCAAATGGTTGTGCAGGGACAACAATCAAAAAGGAATTACAAAAACCATATGTTTCAGTTACAAAAAGCAATAGAAAATAATTTCTTTGTACCTGGAACTGGTTTTTACAAAGAAACAGTTCATGTAGAAAACGGCAAAAATGCCTTTTCATTTCTCTGGCCATTATGCGGTCTTATCCAAGCAAACAATGAAATAGAAAAGGTAACTGGCAAAAAGAATTTGGTTGCAAAAACATTGAGGGCGATAAAGGCATATTATGATGTTAGACCGCCTTCTCCAGGGTATGCTTCTTATATTATTCAGTTCAATGGCGGTGACAGATTTTACGACGACAACCAATGGATTGGCATTGCCTGTATGGATGCTTTTTTTCGCGACCCAAAAAAAAATTACCTGGAAGTGAGTAAAGAAATTTACAAGTATATGATGACAGGTTATGATACCGTACTGGCTGGTGGCTTGTATTGGCAGGAGAATAATAAAACAGGCAAGAACACATGCTCAAACGGTCCTGGAATTATACTGGCAATGCAATTATACAAAGCTACAGGTGAAAGGAAATTCTTAGATACAGCCTTACTTATTTATAATTGGGTCAATAAAAATTTAAAGGCACATAATGGGCTTTATTATGACAACATACAAGTAGGAACTAAACAAATTGGAAAAGCAATTTATTCATACAACACCGGCACCATGCTGCAATCCAACCTGTATTTGTATGAAGCAACCAGGGATGAAAAATATTTAACCGAAGCCATTACCATTGCAGATAGTGCACAAGTTTTTTTTTACAATGATGGAAAATTTCGTGATTCATATTGGTTCAATGCGGTCCTTTTGAGAGCCTACCAGCACCTTTTGAAATTTAATCCGGATAAGAAATATATTTCTGCTTTTAAATTATGTCTGGACAATTCTTTGAAAACAGATCTAAATGAGTTTCACTTGATGGGGAAGTCAAAACCGTTGGACTTAGTAAACCAATCTGGTATGTTGGAAATACTTGCAAGGTTTGCTTATTTGGAAAAAAATATACGTTTCAATACTTCACCCTAATCTTTTGGAATTTATTAGAAAGCTAAGCAACTCCGAAATTGAGTTCCACTTCAAAAAATATTTTTAAAAATCAAGGTATGGTTGCCTATATGATTTTGATGCATATTCAAAATTTCCTTTATAACCTTGCTCAAACGTTTTAATATTGCATTAAGTCTGTATCAGCATTACAGAAACTATTATAGGTATGGTGTCTATTAAAGATATAGCGAAAGCCCTTTCAGTTTCTCCATCTTCTGTTTCATTAGTGTTAACTGGCAAAGCAAAAGAAAGAAGGATCAGCAATTCACTGGCAGAAAAAATTTTGGCGATGGCCCATGAACTTGGATACCAGCCAAACCAGGCTGCGGTAAGTTTGCGTACCGGTAAATCTAAAACAATCGGGTTGATCGTAGAAGACATATCCAACCATTTTTTTAGTTCACTTGCACACACTATTGAACAGGAGGCACGAAATAACCATTACAATGTAATTTATTGTAGTACAGAAAATGATGTGCAAAAGGGAAGGGAAGTGTTACAGTTGATGTACAACCAGCAAGTAGATGGGTATTTAATAACTCCTGCAATTGGAATGGAAAAAGATATTGAAAAGCTTGTTCAGTTAGGAAAGCCGGTAGTGCTTATGGATCGTAATATTCAAGGAATGAATTTGCCTTCTGTAATGGTAGATAACTACAAAGGAATGCAGCAGGCCATGAGATACTTATGCAAAAAAGGTAATCGTAATATAGGGTTTGTAACAGTAAATCTTGATCTTTTTCAAATGAAGGAAAGAGAAAGAGCCTATTATGATGCATTGAGGGAAGCTGGATTGCGTGTATTAAAGAGCCACGTACTCCATTTGGAATACCAGGACAAAAAGGAAAAATCTGTAGCTAATATTACCGCGTTTTTAAAAAAACAAAAGAATCTTGATGCTGTTATTTTTGCTACAAACTATCTTGGAATTTATGGACTTCTAAGTACCAAAGAAATAGGGCTCCGTATTCCGGAAGATTTAAAAATACTATGCTTTGATGATCATGATGTTTTTGAGTTGCATCAGCCTTCCATTACAGTTGTTCAACAACCTATCCAGGAAATTGCAAAGACGGCATTGGAACTTTTGCTTAAACAGCTTGGACATTTAAAAACACCCAAAAAGTCTCAATTTCTTTTGCCCCCCAAATTAGTGGTTCGTTCCTCTACCTGATTATCAATATTTATTTTTTTTGGAAGTTTAATTCTTTTGCCTAATTTGCTCAAACGTTTGTGCATTTAGCTCAAACGTTTGACTCACCTTTTAAAAACTTGCTATGATCAAAATTGACTCCCGGGTCCGCTTGCTTTGGAGGACTGTTTTTCTCTTCACCACATTGAGTTCTATTACTTTTTTACCTGTTTTTGCCGCAGACAAAACACCCGCACATGAAACAAGGCGTTTTTCAGAAGTGCGGATGAATGTTGATGTGCGAATTTCTGGTACTGTTCGTGATCGTCTTGGGGCACCACTTCAAGGTGTTACCATACAGGTTGTTGGTAATGATGCTTTACTTACTGTATCAGACGCTCAAGGCAAATTTTCAATTACAATACCAGAGAAAAGTACATTGCAATTTTCTTCTGTTGGTTTTAAAACCCAAACCATTCAAGTGAACATGTTGGAGCTTGAAGTTATAATGGATGCCGCTGAAGGCAACATGCAGGAGGTAGTTGTGGTTGGTTTTGGTAAAGCAAAAAAAATAAGTTTGGTGGGCGCCCAGTCCACTGTTAACCTGGAAGATATAAAGCAGCCAGTTGCAAATATCAGTTCGGCACTTGCTGGACGTATCTCCGGTGTTGTTGGTGTTCAGCGAACAGGTTTACCTGGGGAAAATGCTGCGGATCTTTGGATCCGTGGCATCTCCACATTCGGTCCTAATGCATCTGGTGCATTAGTAATTATTGATGGAGTACAAGGCAGGGATTTAAATGGTTTGGATGCAGAAGATATTGCATCGTTTACGATATTAAAAGATGCATCGGCTACTGCCGTTTATGGTGTAGCGGGTGCAAACGGGGTTATCCTTATAAATACTAAAAGAGGCAGGTCGGGCAAGCCTGTGTTGATGTTTAATTACAACCAGGGAGTAACTGCATTTACAAAACTGCCTGAATTGACAGGTGCTGAAGCTTACATGCGTTTACGTAATGAAGCACAAGTAGCTTCTGGTCTTTCACCCGAATATTCACAACCTTATATAGATTCAACACTTGCAGGAAATCAACCCTATCTATACCCTAATGTAGATTGGATGAAAGCCATTTTTGCACCAACTGGCGCAACTAGGCGTGCAAATTTCAGCGCAAGGGGCGGGTCCGATGTTGCGAGCTATTATGTTGCGATGTCCTATTATGATGAGCAAAGTCTTTTAAAAACTGATGGCCTTCAGGAATATGCTTCTGACACACGTTTTAAAAGATTTAATGTGACCACCAATGTAAATATGAACTGGACCAAAACAACAAAGTTTGAATTAGGTATCCAGGGTAACATGAGCAAATTAAATACACCTGGTTACAATGCACAACAGGCCTTTTCGGAAGTAATGCAAACAACACCAATTTTATACCCGGTGATTTACCCGGGCAATTTGGTATCAGGTATTAATTCTGCAAATGCCCAAAGAAATCCATACGAAGAAATTACACAAACTGGATTTATCAATACTGCTAATAATCAATTGTATTCTAATGCCAAGGTCATACAGGATTTGGGAATGATTACACAAGGTTTATCAGCATATGGGCTTTATTCTTTTGACGCATTCAACTCTCAAACCATAAAGCGTACACGCCAAAGGAATACATATAAAATAGATCCCGTAACACCTTACAAGGCAGACGGGTCAGTGAATTTATTGCCAGTAATTACTAATGGTTCTGATAATCTTAATTATGATCGTGATAATGGTGGTAACAGGCAGAACTATTTGGAAGCTGCAATTAATTATGATCGGCAGTTTGGAAAAAATCACCACGTAACAGGTTTGCTTCTTTTTAATCAAAGGGAATTTGTTGATGCTTTCGCAGATGATTTAACTGCTTCCTTACCATTCCGAAGCCAGGGCTATGCAGGAAGGACAACTTATTCATGGCAAGACAAATATTTTCTTGAAGCAAATTTTGGTTATAACGGTTCTGAAAATTTTGCTCCTGAAAAACGATTTGGTTTCTTTCCTTCTATTGGGTTAGGCTGGGTTGTTTCGAATGAAAAATTCTTTGATCAATTTTCTAACATATTACAGTTTTTGAAATTTAGATATTCTGATGGACTTGTTGGCTCTGGTGCCGGTGGTCGCCGTTTTGGATACTTAACGATTGTTAGTGATGATGCTAATGGTTACACCTGGGGTAATGGCGTTAACAACCAGGGAAGTAATGGCGGTGTTAGTATTCAGGATTATGGCGCACCAGTACAATGGTCAAAATCACGCAAACAAGATTTTGGTATTGAATTCAAAACATTCAATTCTAAATTATCTGCCACAATAGATTTCTTTAAAGAACACAGGACCGGCGTATTTCTTCAAAGACAAAGTTTACCATCGTATGTAGGATTAAATAATAATCCATTTGGTGACCTGGGTGTTATAAATAATGCGGGATTTGACGGAACATTAGAAACTGAAGGGTTTAAGTTTGGTGCAAGTACATGGTCATTTAGAGGTACGGTAACTTATAACAGGGATATGTTAATTGAAAATGACGCTCCAGTTCAACCATACCCTTACTTAGAAAGAACAGGCTACAACGTATTATCAACCTATGGTTATGTTGCTGAAGGACTTTTTAAAGACCAGAAAGAAGTGGATAATTCTGCAGACCAGTCTCCTTTAGGCGGCAGTCCAAGAGCGGGGGATATAAAGTATAAAGATTTAAATAGCGATGGTTTAATAAATAATCTTGATATCAAACGGATTGGTAATGGCGATATACCAAATTGGGTATATGGTTTAGGTTTTAATGTGAATTGGAAAAACTTTTATGCAGGCGCTTTCTTCCAGGGTATTTCAGGTGCAGACAGATTATTAGGAGGCGATGGAATTATTCCTTTTAATAACAGCACTGGCCCGGAAAGAAGTAATCTTCTAACGATTGCTGAAAACCGGTGGACAGAGTCTAACCCAAACCCTGATGCTTTTTACCCACGACTTGCTTATGGTAATGCTGCAAATAAAAACAACGCGGTGGCTAGTACTTGGTGGGTTAAGGATGTTTCCTTTATCCGTTTGAAGACTGTTGATTTAGGATTTAATCTTCCAAAATCTTGGGTGAAAAAAGCTGGCTTTAGCAGTGCAAAAATTTATGGACAAGGATTCAATTTATTATACTGGAGCGATTTTAAATTGTGGGACCCTGAGCTGAATACAGGTAACGGTGCCTCTTATCCAAATACCAGGAATTTTTCTTTGGGTATCCAGTTCAATCTTTAAAAAAATCAAATCAGCAAAATGAAAAAAATACTTTCAATATTTTTACTGTTTGGCCTTATGTCATTAGGGTCTTGTAAAAAATACCTGGAAACAGTTCCGGATAATATTCTAACCATTGATGACGTGTTCAATTCAAGAACAAACGTTATAAAATACCTGGGAAATATTTATGCCTCTTTGCCAAATGAATTGAACCAACGTTTTGAGGGCAATGAAAATGCAGGTAACTGGATCGGTGCTTCGGATGAAGCAAAGTACAACTGGGACTTTAATTACAGTACCAATATGAATAAAAGCGCCTGGAGCAATACCGATGGCCAGGTTAGTGTGTATTGGAATAACTATTACAAAGCTATTCGGAATGCAACTGATTTTATTCAGCGCATTGATGGTGCTACACCCGAAATAACTGCCGTTGAAAAAACGCGGTTAAAAGGCGAAGCAAGAGCGTTGAGGGCATTTTATTATTACCAGTTGTTGAAAATATATGGCCCTGTAGTATTATTAGGTGAAGACCTGATTCCTGTTGCGGCTTCATCGGAAGAAGTTAAACGTTCACGTTCAACGTTTGACGAATGTGTAAAATTTGTTGCCGATCAATTTGATCTTGCTTATACAGAACTACCCGCAACACCGGCCTTCGCAGGTCAGTTTAGTAAAGGGGTAGTAAAAGCATACAAGGCACAAGTTTTATTGCTTGCTGCCAGTCCACTTTTTAATGGCAATACTGATTATGCTTCATTAAAAAATGATGATGGAACAAACCTAATCAGCCAAACTTTCGATGTAACGAAATGGACCAAAGCTGCAACAGCACACAAAGAATTCATAACAGAATTTGTTCCGGGAACTTTTGATCTTTACCGGGTTAGCGATGCGGATCCTTTTAAAGCCGCCTACCTTGCTACCCGGGACGTAATGCTTGTCAACTGGAATAAGGAATGGATTTTTGGACGTTCAAACTCCGGAAGTTTTGTACGTTATGACAGAACACCTTTTCACGATGGATCCGCAGGACAACAACACGGTGCAGGTGCTAACGGTGCTACACAAACGCAGGTAGACGCCTATTTTATGGCAAACGGTTTGCCCATTACAAATCCGGCTTCAGGATATCAAACAACCGGCTTTACTGATTTTCAGGCGCCATTCGATTTTACTACAAGATCTACTTTTAACCAATGGGTGAACAGGGAACCTCGTTTTTATGTTGGCATTACTTATACAAACAGTGTATGGTTATTTAAAGACCAGAACACAGGCCAACCTATAGTTACCAATATGCAGTTTTCTGGTAATTCAGGCCGATCAAGAAGTACGTCGGATGTCTCGCCAACTGGTTACATCGTTCGTAAAAATGTATATGCGAATGATGATTTAAGAGGTTGTCCCTACTTGCGTCTTGCAGAAATTTATTTGAATTATGCCGAAGCTTTAAATGAATCAGCTCCTACCGATCCGGATATTCTCAAATACCTGAACATGATTCGTGAAAGAGCAGGCGTGCCCCAGTATGGAACTGGAGCAAATGCATTACCTGTGCCTGCAGATCAGGCCGAAATGCGCACAGTTATCCGTAATGAGAGAAGGGTGGAATTAGCTTTTGAAAGCGTTCGTTATTTTGATACCCGCCGCTGGAAAATAGCTGAACAAACGGATGCTGGTCTATTTTATGGAATGGATATGACGAAAGACGGTGATGATTTTTACAAAAAAATTGTATTAGAAAACCGCGTATTCAAAAAAAGAGATTATTTGTTTCCTATTCCTGCTAACGAGGTATTGCGCAATCCAATGATTAAACAAAATACTGGTTGGTAATCTAAATAAATTTTTCAATTCACTATACATACTACAATGGAAAAAAATCCTGTTCTTCAAGTAGCTGTAGCCTTTCTGTTAAGTGGCTTGCTTTTGTGTTGTAATAAACCAAAATCTTTAGAGCTTACAAACGAAGGTTCAGTATACATGCCGCAAGCAGTTGGCACCAGGGCAAAAATTGATTTGCAATTGTCAACTAAACCTCAAGATATATCTTTTGGTGCTGCATACGGTGGTTTAAATTATTCTGACAAAGAAAATGAAGTAAGCTTTAAAATCGATCCTGCACTTGTTGCAGCCTACAACAGCGCAAATGGTACTAACTACACACTTCTTCCTGATAGCGTATATACCATCTCTGGCTTAAATTCCGTAATACCTTCGGGTCGCACATCTTCCAATCCTTTGACCTTATCTGTTGCATCTAGTAGGGTTAGTTTTGGTACCAGGTATATATTGCCTATCACGCTTACCAATTCAACCAATGGCATTATATCGCCAGATTTACAAACTACTTATTTTCGTTTCGATACCATCTTACGTAAGTCTGTTGACATAACAGGACAAGGAGTTTTAACTGTAAGTAATGAAAATCCTGGTGGACCTTCGGATGGCGAAGGATCATTAAAATTGACCGACAATGACATTAATTCAAAATACCTGTATTTTGGATTTGATTCGGAAGGCTGGTTCCAGGTAAAGTTTCCTACTGCAGTTGCTGTGGGTGCTTATACGTTTACTTCTGCAAACGATGCATCAGATCGTGATCCAAAAGATTGGACATTAAAAGGTTCAAATGATGGTGTAAACTGGACGGTTATTGATACCCGTTCCGGTGAATCATTTAACAACCGCTTCCAAACTAAAAGATACGAATTACCAGGTGCAGCACAGGCATTTACGCATTACCGCATATTTTTAACAGCTAATAATGGAAGCTGGCTTTTTCAGATGGCTGAATGGCGTTTAATTAAATATGAATAAGACAGACAATTGTTTGACGAACTTTAAAAGTTGATGATTTAATGGTTCGTTTAACATGTATTTAATTTCCATTGCCATAAAATTTGTTTGTGGTGATGGAAATTTTTTCAAAAAAATCTTTACCACTATTCTTTGCTATCATATAATAGCTGAAGCAATTGAATTAAATAATTCGCCAATAAGCAGATTATGCAACTGGCTTAAAATATCGCAATCTATGGATCGCAAAACCTTTCTTCGAAACACCGGACTGGCAGGAGCTGGATTGTTATTTCATAAATTTTCATTTGCAGCAATGACGGACTTCCCGGTGGTAAGGGTTGCTGCGGGCAAACGTCATTTTACCAGCAAAGCTGTTGAATCAGCTATAAACGAATTTTCAACAAAAGTAAAAGACAAAGAACTTGGCTGGTTGTTTGAAAACTGCTTTCCAAATACTCTGGATACTACCGTTTATTATAAAACAATTGAGGGTCGTCCTGATACATACGTGATCACGGGAGATATAGATGCTATGTGGCTTCGCGATAGCAGCGCACAGGTTTGGCCTTATTTACAGTTTATGAAGAATGATGTGGCACTTCAACAACTTGTTGCTGGTGTTATCAATCACCAAACCTCCTGCATTCTTCTTGATCCTTATGCCAATGCTTTTTACAATGATGCTGCAAAGCAAGGCGAGTGGAAATCTGATTATACGGACATGAAAGCAGGGGTACACGAACGAAAATGGGAAATAGATTCTCTTTGTTATCCTATTCGTTTGGCTTATGCCTATTGGAAGCAAACTGGTGATAAAGCGCCTTTTGACGGTAAATGGAAAGATGCAATAATTGCAACCCTGAAAACTTTTAAGGAACAGCAACGTAAGGAAAACGATGGCCCTTATCGTTTTCAACGTTCTACACCCAATGCTACCGATACGCAACCTATGGCTGGTTATGGATACCCGGTAAAACCTGTCGGACTTATTTGTTCCGCATTTAGGCCTAGTGATGATGCTACTTTGTTTTCTTTCTTAATACCATCCAACTTTTTTGCAGTAACCTCCTTAAAGCAGGCAGCCGCCATGATAAGGGCTATTCATCATGATGAAATTTTGGCGAAAGAGCTAACTGCATTATCCAAAGAAGTGGAGTCAGCTTTGGCGCAACATGCAACTGTAAATCATAAAAAATGGGGTAAGGTATATGCCTTCGAAACTAATGGTGCAGGAAGTTATAATATAATGGATGATGCGAATGTACCAAGTCTTTTATCACTACCTTATTTGGGTTCTGTAAAATCCACCGACCCGGTTTATATCAATACAAGAAAGATGTTGCTTTCTTCAGACAATCCTTTTTTCTATAAGGGCACAGCTGCTGAAGGTATTGGTGGTCCGCATGTAGGGAAAGATATGATTTGGCCGTTAAGTTTGATTATTCGCGGGCTTACCAGTATTAATGACAAAGAAATTAAAGCCTGCATCCAGGCTCTTAAGTCTACGCATGCAAATACCGGATTCATGCACGAATCATTTCACAAAAATGACCCAAAGAACTTTACCCGTTCCTGGTTTGCATGGGCCAATACAATTTTTGGAGAATTTCTATGGAAGACCTACCGTGAGAAGCCTCATTTATTAAATGCATAATAACAGAAGCAGGAATACAACTTAATAATTATAAATAAATCTAATTGAATATGAAGACCATTTCAAAGCTCATTCTTTTTGTTTTGTTTTTCATAGCCGCTAACGTTAATGCACAAACAGTATTTAAAGTTATCGACCCAGTGGAGTGGGTAAACCCTTTAATGGGTACAGACTCTAAACCGAGTTTGTCAAACGGCAATACTTATCCATCCATTTGTGTACCATGGGGTATGAATTTTTGGACGCCACAAACAGGCAGCATGGGAGATGGGTGGGCTTATACTTATTCCGCAGATAAAATCAGGGGCTTTAAACAAACGCACCAGCCCTCTCCATGGATGAATGATTATGGCCAGTTTTCTATTATGCCCGTTACCGGCAAATTAAAATTCGCTGAAAACGACCGGGCTTCCTGGTTCTCACACAAAGCAGAAATTTCTAAACCTTACTATTATAGTGTTTACTTGGCAGATGCTGATGTGACAACGGAAATTACGCCAACAGAACGTGCCGCTCAATTCCGTTTTACTTTTCCGGCAAACGATAGCTCTTTTATTGTGGTAGATGCATTTGATCGTGGTTCATATGTAAAGATTATCCCTTCAGAAAGAAAAATTGTCGGATACAGTACCCGCTATAGTCGTGGACCATTGAAAAACTTTAAAAACTATTTTGTTATTTATATTGACAAAGCCTTTGATATTTCCTATGCCTGGCACGATAACACGTTGCTAAAAGATTCCTTAGAAACAATATCCGAACATGCAGGTGGAATAATTGGTTTCAAAACAAAAAAAGGCGAACAGGTAAATCTTAAAGTGGCATCCTCTTTCATTAGTATAGAACAGGCCGATCTTAATTTAAAAAGAGAACTTTCAAAAGATGATTTTGATGTCACCCGAAACAAAGCCAAAGCTTCCTGGAACAAACAGTTAAATAAAATTTTGGCAGAAGGTGGTACCGCCGATCAAACAAGAACATTTTATTCGTGCCTTTATCGCACACTGCAATTCCCGAACAAAATGTATGAGATAGATGCAAAAGGCAAGATGGTTCATTGGAGTCCATATACGGGCGAAATTCACCCTGGTTACATGTTTGCCGGCACTGGCTTTTGGGATACATTCCGTGCTCTATATCCATTTTTAAATTTGGTGTACCCGGAAATTAATAAAGAAATGCAGCAAGGATTGTTGAACGACTATAAAGAAGGAGGATGGCTTCCTGAGTGGAGTAGTCCTGGTTATGCCGATATAATGATCGGAAATAATTCGGCCTCGGTTGTTGCAGATGCATATATAAAAGGTTTGCGTGGCTATGATATTAATAAACTTTATGAGGCGCTGATACATGGTGCTAATAACTCAGGACCTATTAGTGCTGTAGGACGTGCAGGTGTAAAATATTACAACAAGCTCGGTTATGTTCCTTACGATGTTCAGGTCAATGAAAATGCTGCACGAACGCTTGAATATGCTTACGATGATTTTACCATCTATCAATTGGGCAAAGCTTTAAATAAGCCAAAAGAAGAAATTGAATTATATGCAAAAAGATCTCAGAATTACCGCAATCTTTTTGATCCTCAAAGTATGCTGATGCGTCCTAAAACAAAGGATGGCAAATTTGTCTCACCATTCAATCCTTTAAAGTGGGGTGATGCTTTTACTGAAGGAAATAGTTGGCATTATAGCTGGAGTGTTTTCCACGACATTGCCGGATTGAAAGAATTGATGGGAGGTAATAAGCATTTTGTACAAATGCTTGACTCGGTATTTTCTATGCCTCCAATTTTTGATGAAAGTGGCTACGGTGGTGTAATACATGAGATAAGGGAAATGCAAATAGCAGGTATGGGACAATATGCACATGGCAACCAGCCAATACAGCACATGATTTATTTATACAATTATGGAGGTGCCCCGTGGAAAACACAATATTGGGTACGTGAGGCTATGAACCGGTTATACAAGGGTACGCCAGATGGTTATTGTGGTGATGAAGACAATGGTCAAACTTCTGCATGGTATGTATTTTCAGCTATGGGTTTTTACCCTGTTTGTCCTGGCACCACTCAATATGTACTAGGCGCACCATTATTTAAAAAGATAACCTTGAAATTAAATGGAGGAAAAACCTTTATCATTAATGCGCCAAATAACAGCGATCATAACAGGTACATTGCTACGCAGAAATTAAACAATGTACCGTACACAAAAACGTGGCTTTCGCATACAGATATTTTGAAAGGTGGAATATTCAATGTTACTATGAGTGGCGCACCGAATAAGACAAGAATTGTAAAGGATAAAGATTATCCTTACTCTTTTTCTAAAGATGATGTTGGCGTTTATAACCGGGTAAAAGAATCAAAATCTGTTAGCGATTTACAACAATTTAAAAACGAAAACAAGCCGGATACAATAGTAAAAAATGGGTTGACCTTATACTTTATTGATGAAGACGCTTCATTTTCCAAAGATTATAAAAATAAATTTATAGATACCTGGAGTGAGCAATATCCAAAACTCATTGCAAAATACAATGCAAATAGTCCCAAAGCAATTACGTTTATTGTTGGTGGTTATGAAGGAGGTGTTGCTGCAGCGTGGGACAGTTCTATTAAATTCAACCCGGAATGGTTTAAGAAAAATCCTGAAGATATTGATGTAATTACACACGAACTGATGCACCTGGTGCAAGGGTATGGAAATAATAAAGTTCCGGGTTGGGTAACTGAGGGAATTGCAGATTATGTGAGAGCGACTGAAGGGGTAAATAACCTTAAAGCAAATTGGCGCATGCCAGATGTAAAACCGGAACATAAATATGATAATGCTTATAGAATTACTGCAAGATTTTTTGTTTGGATAGCGCAAAATTATAATAAGGATTTTGTTAAGCTCCTGGATGAAACAGCCCGCACCAATGAGTATACAGATGCAACCTGGAAAAAGATTACGGGAAAAACTGTTGATAGTTTATGGCAGGAGTATCATAGTAATCCATCCATTCAATAAAGTAGTTTGACAAATTGTTTTCCTCAAATCTTTTGATTAAAGCAATAATGATTTTAAATGTATAAAAATAGTTTACAGCAATGTCCATAGTTATTGGTGTTGATATTGGTGGTTCTCATATTACGACTGCTGTTGTTGATCCCCAAGCTAAATCCATATTAAAGGATACAGCTATAAGAAAGACTGTTAATGCCCAAGCATCTTCTGAAGTAATATTTGAAGATTGGTGTGACGCAATTACACAGACAGCAAGAAAAGCTTCTGCTGATTCCTATAAGATTGGAATTGCCATGCCGGGTCCATTTGATTATGAAGCAGGGATTTCATTAATTACAGACCAGGAAAAATTCACGGCTCTTTATCAATTAAACATCAAAGATGCATTATCCATACGCTTAGGTATTCCTCCTGGTAGTATAAAATTTATCAATGATGCTGCTGCTTTTTTACAAGGTGAAGTTTATGCAGGTTCAGTTAACCAGTTTCATTCAGTTCTAGGTCTTACATTAGGTACGGGGTTAGGATCAGCGTTGTGTAAAGATGGCGAAGCAGTCGATGCAGATTTATGGAATTCGATTTTTAAAGATGGCATTGCAGAAGATTATATTTCAACAAGGTGGTTTGTCAAAAAATATTATCAACTCAGTGGCATAACTGTTTCAGGTGTAAAAGAGCTTTTAGAAATGGCGTCGTATGCCGATAGAAAAAAAATATTTTTTGAATTCAGTAATAATTTGAAGCTTTTTTTAATTCCACAAATAAAAGCGTACCAGGTACAAGGCATTTTGTTTGGAGGAAATATCTCAAATGCTTGCGCTGATTTTTTTCCGTTATTACAAAAACAATTGCTTGCTGAAGGACTAAATGTTAGTCTTAAAAGATCAATATTGAATGAAGATGCTGCTTTAATCGGCGCAGCGAGCACCTGGCTTGTAGTAAAAAATAAAGGACTTAAAATTCTTAAGACGATTGTTTAGGACTGTTGTTTTTAAAGAAAAATAGCAACACTTTTTTTATCCAAATTGCATAGAAAAGATCGTCCCCTTTCCTTCGACAGATTGAACCTGGATAGTGCCTTTATGCAACATGATAATTTGCTTGCAGAGACTAAGTCCAATTCCGCTACCATTTTTCTTCGTGGTAAAGAATGGAATAAAAATTTTGTCCATCAATTCTTCCGGCATGCCTTGACCATTGTCGCCAATTTTTACTATTGTTTTTCCACCGGTATTTTGATCAGCGGATAAAATAATTTTGGCAAACTCTTTATCTTTTACTGTTTCAATTGCATTTACAACAAGGTTAATTAAAACCTGTTCCAATAAGCTAGGGTCAGCTTCCAGCGATAATTCAGGATTACGTAAAATAATTTCCACCTCAATCCCTTTCTGTTCAAATGTGGGTTGCATTAATTGGTGCAGGTTCTCAAACAAGTCTCTTAAATAAACCTTTTGTAAGTTCAGCGTAGTGATCTTATTTAAGTTTCGATAAGTTTCTGCAAATTTTAAAAGTCCTTCACTTCTGCGTTTAATTGTATCTATTCCCAGTTCAAGATCTTCCAGGGAATTGTCTTTGCCTGCCATTGAATTACTGTGTTCATGAAGGCGCACTTTTAATGTTTCAGCTAAAGAGGCAATGGGTGCAATTGAATTCATGATTTCATGCGTCATTACACCTAAAAGCCTTTGCCATGCTTTTGATTCTGTTTCATCAAGTGCTTCGCTCACATTTTGAAAAGCAACAAGTTTGTATTTTTTTCCTTCCGTTTGAAAAGCAGTTGCAGAAAGTAATAACCGAAAGGTTTCTTTTTCCAAATGTGCTTTGGTAATCTTATGCTCACCTGGTTGCAGTTTAATTATTTCTGTATGTAATTCTGCATCCCTTTTTTCCAAAACTTGAATGCTTTTTAAATAAGGTAGATGCAACATTTTTTTCAACGATTCATTCATCCAAACCACAACACCAGTTTCTACTTCGTATGAAAGAATTCCTGTGTCAACAAGTTCTAATATTTTCTGCAGGTATTGATATTGCGTTTCTTTTTCCTTACTTATTACCTTAAAGGCGCTATTGATTTCGTTAAATCCTTCTCGTAATGGCTGTAATTCAGCTGGGGCGTGCTTTACATCAAAGTGTGTAGTAAAGTCGCGGTAATGAACTGCTTCTACAAACTGCGTTAATTCTTTTTGCGCTTTGCGTTGAAATCTTATGAATTCGATGACCAGGTATATTAAAAACGGCGTTAAAAACAACAGGTATACATATGCTTGTTGTAATATGACAAAAGAGGTAATAAAAAGAGCTGTAAAGAGTATAAGCACACGGATTATGATCCACCATTCATATTTTTTAAAAGCCATCATTTTTTGTGCTCTTTTTTTAGAAATTTATCAGGCTAAATATCATATTTATTCAGCCTGCGGTATAAGGCAGTGCGTGTAATTCCTAACTCTTTCGCAGCTTTTGATATATTCCCGCCATGTTTCTCAATTACTTTTAAAATTGTATTTTTTTCTATGGCGCCTAAATTTGTGCTAGTGATTTTTTCTTCCTCATTTATGATTGATTCAATTGGCGAAAATATTATGTCCTTTGATTTTAATTCTGCCCCATCCGACATGATAACAGCACGCTCAATAGCATATTGTAATTCTCGTACATTACCAGGAAAATGATAATTCAACAATTTTTCAATTGCTTCTTTGTCAAATTCCAGGTTAGGTTTTAAATACTTGTTACTATAAATTTTACTGAAATGTTTGGCAAGCAATATTATATCCATTCCTCTCTTGCGTAATGGCGGCACAATAATTTCAACTGTATTGATCCTGTAAATCAAATCTTTTCTAAACCTTGCTTCGTTTGCAAGTTCCGACATTGGAACATTTGTAGCACAAACCAAACGAATATCAATAGGAACGCTGGTGTTAGAACCCAGCATCGTAACCTGCCGGTTTTGCAAAACAGAAAGAAGTTTTGCTTGTTGGTACAAAGAAATATTACCTATCTCGTCGAGGAAAACTGTTCCGCCATTTGCAGCTTCAAAACGGCCTTCACGGTCTTCACGTGCATCGGTAAATGCACCTTTCTTATGCCCGAATAATTCGCTTTCAAATAGGCTTTCCGTTAAAGCCCCTACATCAACTTTAATATATGGTTTTTGGGCTCTTAAAGAATGTTGGTGAATGGCTTTTGCAATCAAATCCTTGCCTGTACCATTCTCGCCCAATATTAAAATGTTGGCATCGGTAGGCGCTACCTTTTGTATTTTATAAAAAATTTCCTGCATCGGTTCCGATTCCCCCAGCAATTCATTTGTTACGCCACTATTCAATGAGTTCATCAAATCTGCAGGACGAATATTTTTATTTTTTATTGCCGTTTTTATGGTGGCGAGTAATTTATCGTTGTGCCAGGGCTTTACCATAAAATCAAAAGCACCTTCTTTTAGTGAGCGAATGGCAAGATCAATATCACCATACGCAGTAATCATGATTACAGATGCATTAGTGCCCCAGGTCTTAATTTTATTCAACCAATAAAATCCTTCGTTACCGGTGTTGATAGAACTGTTGTAATTCATATCGAGCATGATAACATCAAATGATTTTTTTGCAAGAATGCTTCGAATGTTTTCAGGATTTTTTTCTGTTACAACTTCTTTTACTTCCTGTTTCAATAGCAAACGAACAGCCGTTAGTACGTCAACATCATCATCAATAATTAAAACAGAAGCATTTTTTAATGACATATTCGTTTAATGGGTTAATGCTGCTAAACTACAACTATACCGTAATTGCAAACGGTTGAAACTGAATTTTTTAGTTTATTCCTGGTGCTAAAAATAGTGTTCGGTTTTGATACAGTTTGTGTACGATAACGAACAGTTTCGTACATTGGTTTTATCTTAAGTAATTGAAAATGAACATTCTTAATTATTGGCACCATTGTGCAAGTAGGTGTTCGTGTTCTTCTAAGTAAACTTTTAATGAAGAATTTAAAAATTGAATTTCATCGTGGATAGAAAAATCGAAAAAAAAACCTGGACCCAAAAACGGATTCTAACTTATTCGGGTATTGCCGCATTAATATTATTAATTACAGCAAGCTGGTATTATAGTTCAGGCAAAAGTCGGTTGAAAGTTGATTTAGAACGCATCACCATCAGCGAGGTTAAAAAATCTTCTTTCCAGGAATTTATACCGGTAAATGGCGTTGTAATGCCAATAACAACTATTTATCTTGATGCTATAGAAGGGGGAAGGGTTGAAGAAAAACTCGTGGAAGATGGTGCATTTGTAAAAAAAGGACAACCGATTTTACGCCTTTCTAATACAGATCTTGAATTGAGTCTTGCCAACCAGGAAACTGCCGTATTTGACGTTTTAACCCAAATGCAAAACACAAAAAATAACGCAGTACAAAATACCATTCAACAGTTAAACCAAAAAGCAGAAGTTGAAAATGCGCTGGCAGAAGCGGAAAGAGTTTATAAGTTGAACAAACATTTGTACGAAGAAAAGGTAATTGGAGGGCAGGAGTTCAAAGCATCTGAAAATACGTACAACTACCAGGTAAATCGAAAAAAATTAAATGATAAAACATTAAGCCAGGATGCAATTTCAAATAAACAGCAAATTGGCCAAATGGGAGCTTCCTATTCACGCATGCAAAATGCCCTTTCGTTGATGCGTCGAAAAGTAGGAGACCTGGTTGTACGGGCGCCGGTTGATGGACAATTAACATCGCTTGATGCAGAAATTGGCCAATCGAAAAATAAAGGAGAACGCCTTGGCCAGATTGATGTAATGAGTGGATTTAAAGTTCGGGTAGATGTTGATGAACATTATATTTCAAGGATAATGATTGGGCAGATAGGCGAGACATCCTTTGCTGGTAAAAACATTAGGTTACGCATAAAGAAAGTTTACACACAAGTAAACAACGGTCGTTTCCAGGTTGATATGGAATTTGTAGATGCGGTTCCCCAGGGAATACGCCGCGGGCAAAGTTTACAAATTCGTTTATCCCTCAGCGAGGAAACACAAGCTGTACTTGTTGCCAAAGGTGGATTTTTTCAACAAACAGGTGGTAACTGGATTTTCAAATTAAATGAAGACGATACAAAAGCTTATAAAGTAGATGTGCAGCTCGGTCGCCAAAATCCGGACTATTACGAGGTCGTTTCAGGATTGCAACCAGGCGATAAAGTAGTTACTTCCAGTTACGAGAATTACGGAAATATGCAGGAATTGATTTTAAAAAAATAAACATGAAAACCACTGTATTAATTTTATTTGTATGCTGCCTTCACTTTTGTACAACGAAATTTATTTCATCTAATACTGCAGAAAAGAATTCAAATTCCTGCGCTAACGATTTGCCTAGAACAGACACATTAAGTCCCTTGTTTTTTATAAAATTTTAACTGCACAAAAAATCAACCATGATCAAAATTGCAAACCTCGAAAAATATTACAGAACTGAAGATGTTGAAACCATTGCACTCAACAAACTTTCTTTAGAAGTTAAAAATGGAGAATTTGTAGCAGTAATGGGTCCCTCTGGCTGTGGCAAATCCACCTTACTTAATATTCTCGGATTGCTGGATGACCCGGATGGAGGCAGTTTCCTTTTTAATGGAATTGAAGTTGTTGATTTCAATGAAAGAAAAAGAGCCGACCTGCGCAAAAGAAATATTGGTTTTGTATTTCAAAGTTTTAACCTGATTGACGAATTAACGGTTTTTGAAAATGTTGAATTGCCGCTTATTTATCTTGGTATGAAAACCGCTGAAAGAAAACAAAAGGTTGAGGAAGTACTGGATAAGATAAAAATTATGCACCGCCGAAACCATTACCCACAACAGCTTTCAGGTGGTCAGCAACAAAGGGTTGCAGTGGCACGTGCAGTGGTAAATAATCCAAAACTGATATTAGCCGATGAACCTACAGGTAACCTCGATTCATCAAATGGTAACGAAGTAATGCAATTACTTACAGACCTGAATGAGCAAGGAACGACTATTGTAATGGTAACACATTCCGAGCATGATGCCCGTTACAGCCACAGGGTCATTCGCATGTTGGATGGACAAACTGTTTTAGAAAATATTATGGTCTAAGCAAAGAATAATCCCAGGCTTATGTTGCGTCGCACTCTTGTACGCCTGTTCATGTAGCAGCAAGGTCTTTCAACGTTCCCGGGCCTATGAATAATTAAGTTGAAATACGTTCAGTTATTGCAAAACGAGCAAATATTATCGAACAGAATTAATCAATTATATGTTTAGAAACTATTTAAAAGTTGCCATCCGAAATATTGGTCGATATAAAGGGTTTAGCATTATAAATATTTTAGGGCTAGCTATTGGCCTTACCGGGTGTTTGCTTATTGGCTTATTTGTTTGGGATGAAAATCAATATGATAAATTTGTAAAAGATGGCGACAATATTTACCGCATTATTTTAGACAGGACAACTAATACAGGCACTTCACCATCTGCAAATACGCCACCAGTTGCTGCAACATATTTAAAACAAAATTATCCTGAAGTAGAACAAGTTGTTCGCCTAATGATGTGGGATGGAAAAATGCTGATGGAGGTTGGTGAAAAAAGAGAATACCAGGATAAAGGCATATTTACTGATTCTACTTTTTTCAGCATATTTCCATTAAAGTTTTCACAAGGCGATCCTAATACGGCACTTAATGGTTCTACATCAGTAGTGCTTGCAGAGGAAACTGCGAAAAAATTCTTCGGCAATGAAGAAGCCATTGGTAAAACCATTAAACTGGATAAAAGTGATTTTATTGTAACCGGTGTACTGCAAAAAGTCCCGGAACATTTTCATCTTGAAATGGCTTACATGCTTCCCCTGGCTGCAGCCGGTTTACCTGCCGATCGGATGAATAGATGGACCTGGCAACAATTCTTTACTTATTTAAAAGTTAAGGATGGCACTAACATGGAACATCTAAAAAGCAAATTTACCGAGGCCGTTAAAAAAGAGGCACACCCGCAGATGCAAGTATCAGGGTCTACTTATTTGCCAAACTTTCAAAAGTTGCATGACATCCACTTGCAATCTGCAAATTTCGAATACGACAATGCAAAAAGGGGTAATGCTACGTATGTTAAAGGGCTTACGATCATTGCCATTTTTGTGCTTCTCATTGCTTGTTTCAATTTCATTAATCTTTCTACAGCCCGCTCTTTTCGCAGGGCAAAAGAAATTGGCGTTCGTAAAGTAATTGGTGCAGACAGAAAGCAATTGATCTTTCAATTTATTGGAGAATCCACTTTACTTTCTTTGATAGCCGTTATCATTTCAATTGCAGCAACCTATTTAATCTTGCCCGCACTTAATTCTTTTACCGGGAAATTTATTTCTTTCGATCTTTTTTCAAATCCAATTTTGGCGCTATTTATTCTAGCTATTGCATTGGTTATTGGTGTGGTCTCTGGCCTTTATCCAGCTTTAATGATGTCTTCTTTTCAACCAATTCGTGTATTGAAAGGTTTAAAACCTACAGGAGCCGGCAGTTCTTCGGCAACATTACGCCAAGTATTGGTGATTGTGCAATTTGCATTATCTGTATTGCTTATTGTATGTACAAGTATTGTGTTTCAGCAAATGAAATATTTACATGAAAAGGAATTGGGTTTTAATAAAGACCAAATTATTTATTTTGATGTAAGGGGTGGTGTGGCAGAAAAACCTGAAGTTTTTAAAGAAGAATTAAAACGTTCCAATGGCATTATCTCTGTAACCGGCGGCTATGGCTTGCCAGGCGATCAATTGGCTACTGATGGAATCATTATTCCCGGTAAGGACGGAGATAAGGAACATACCACTATTCAATTAATAGTTGATCATGATTATATAAAAACGATGGGTGCACAGGTGATAGCCGGGAGAGATTTTTCAAAAAAATTTGCTACCGATACTTCTGAAGCATTTATACTGAATGAAACTGCAGTTAAGTCATTTGGTTTCGGTACACCACAAGCGGCAATTGGGCAAAAGCTCAAATGGAACCAATGGAACGGCGATTCCTTAAACCCTCAAAAGATAGGGCAGGTTATTGGCGTAGTGAAAGATTTTCATGTAAAAAGTTTCCATGAAAAAATACAACCTACGGTTTTACAGATATATCCATCGGTGCTGGCAAAAATGGCAATTAAAGTAAAGCCGGTTGATTTGCCTGCAACAATTAATGATATAAAAGAAACGTGGAATAAATTTTCTCCTGACTATCCTTTAGATTATAAATTTCTTGATGAAAACTTTGCAGCTATGTACCGTGCAGAAGACAAATTAAGCACCTTACTTTGGATATTTACGGTGATGGCAATTTTTGTTGGTTGTCTAGGCTTGTTTGGTTTAGCTGTTTTTAGCGCCGAACAGAGAATAAAAGAAATTGGTATTCGCAAAGTGCTTGGTGCAAGTGTACTCAGCATAGTCGCAATGTTGTCCAAAACATTTTTACGCCCGGTTCTTATCGCTTCGCTAATTGCTTTCCCTATTGCATGGTGGGCTATGAATAAATGGCTGGAAGATTATGAATATAGAATCAATATCAGTTGGTGGGTTTTTATAATTGCCGGCGTGTCGGTTTTGCTGATAGCCTTGCTTACAGTTAGTTTTCAATCGATAAAAGCAGCAACAGCAAATCCTGTAAATAATTTAAGAACGGAATAATCCTCAGGTTAAAGAAATTGACTTATTCAGTAGGTTGATGGATGCATTCCAACTATTCATAAAAAATAATTTGTCATGGTTCGAGGTACGGCTTTCGCTTTTATATTTTTAATTTCTCTATCATTAAAGGCACAAAAAATATTAAGCTTAAATGAAAGTATTGCCATCGCTATAAAAAATAATATCGATGTAGCACAAAGTACCCTGCAAGTTGAAACTGCCTCCGTAAATCACAGCCAGTCAAAAACAAATTTGTTGCCTACCGTTAATGGTGAAATTGCTCATGGAATGAACCGGGGGCGTAGTATAGATCCTTTCACCAATTCCTATGTTAATCAAAAAATAAATTATGCCAATTACTCGCTGGGAAGTGATATTGTTTTATTCAACGGCTTGACATTACAAAATGCCATCAAACAAAACATGTTTTTATTTGATGCGGCTAAAATGGACCTGCAGCAAACAAAAGACAATTTAACGCTGGCAGTAATTCTAGCTTATTTGCAGGTTTTAAGTAATGATGACCAGGTAGCGTTAGCAAAGAAACAAGTAGCAGTTACGCAGGTTCAATTGGACAGGCTTGAAAAATTAAATAAAGAGGGTGCCATTGATCCACCACAGGTTTTTGATCTAAAAGGCCAACTTAAAGAAGCAGAGTTAAATCTTGTAACCGCACAAAATTCTGTAGCTTCTTCCAAACTCTCGTTAAGTCAATTAATGAATATTGCATTCGATCCTAACATTCAACTAGAGAAGGTTAGCGGCGAAGAACTATTACAACCTTTTCCATTTACAGTTGATGAAGTTTATAATAAAGCAACGAACGAACTGGCGTTGGTGAAGGCAGCGGAATTGAGAGTAAAAAGTGCTGATGCAGCTGTTAAGGTATCAAAAGGATTATTGTACCCAACGCTGGCATTACGCGGTAATCTAAATTCAAATTTTTCCAGTGCCGCTTCACAAGAAGTTTTTACGAACATCACCGAGGAACCAACACCTGGTTATGTAATGTTTAATGGAAGTAAGCAACCCGTGTATGTTTCTCAAAAAAATTTTAGAACCGAAAAAATTAATTATAGTGACCAATTAAAGAATAATGTTTTTTCGAATGTTGGCATAAGCCTTCGCTTGCCAATTTTTAATTCTTTAGCTTCAAGAAATAGGGTGAAGCTTGCCACCATTCAATCTAAAAACGCTGGATTGCAATTTCAAAACGTAAAGATCGCTTTGCGTCAGGAAATAGAGCAGGCCTATTTGAACATGAATAACGCCTGGAGCCGGTATAAAATTTTGCTCGAGCAAGTTGCTGCCTATGCAGAATCATTTCGCGCCGCTGAAGTAAGGTTTAATGCAGGCGTTGGTACTACCGTTGATTATATGATTGCCAAGGATAATGTTGACCGGGCTCATATTAATCTTGTTTCAACGCAATATGATTACTTGTTAAGGAAAAAGATACTTGAGTTTTATTATAGGAAATAAAAAAAACAGTTGGAATATCAATTATTTGATTGATCTCATTTTCAATCCAAAATCTACAATAAATTCATCCTTTACCTGGATGGCTCCACCTAATTTTTGCGGAGCGGACAACTTGAAATCAGAGAAGCAAAAAACTTTTTTACCATTCAATACAAAAGAATTTCCATCATGGTTGCTGAATTCAAATGGTATTTGAAAACATCTGCGCACACCGGCCAATTCAACTTCTACCCATCCTTTTATATTCTGGGTTTTATTTTTTATAGATGGCAAACTTTCCAGGGTTAAAAAGCTAATGAACAATTTAGGATATTGTTTTTCTTTCAATGTCTTTCTTAGGTCTTTTGTAATGAGTTGTTTTTTGCAATCAAATTCAAAAACATCTATTTCAAGGCCGCCGTTCAATCTTACTGTTTTGCGTTCTCCATCCTCACTACAATAAATGGTATCTGTGCCATTATATTTAATTATGCTACACGAAAACGCATTTACGTTTGATTTGCCACTTATGCGAAGCGTACTGGATTTTTCTACAATCCATTTAATTGGTGGTTTCCAATTGAATGAAGGTTTTTCTTTTTGATTGAGTGTTGTGCCAAATAAGGAAACAGAAGCAATCAACAGCAGGCAAAATATATTTTTAATGTGTTGCATTTTTAAGTTAATTACTTCAATCTGAATTTTAATAAGATGGACCGGCTTTTTACCGGTCCATCTTGGGAATTATCTGCTAACAAATATTTCGATAAACCTTTAGAAGCCAACAACTGCTTCAATTACATATCCATTAAATTTGCCGCCATTACGAATATCGCTTGTTGGGAAATCTTTGTACTTCTGAATTACGTATTCACCTTTCATCAACACGTTTCGAGTTACAAACCAACCACCAGCTAAAGCAGTACGGTTAATTTTTACATCATTTAAATTGCCTGCAACTAATAATTCAGATTTTACTGTATTGTAACGTCCACCAACATAAAGGTTTTCGTTTTTACCAAAACGATAGATCACGTCACCTGCTAATTGATTCATTTCTCTTTTAGCAACTTCAGTTTTGGTTCTTCCTTTTGCAGTTTCATAGGTGCCAAAAAGTTCTAATCCACCAGCTTTTAAAAATCCGTTCAGCATAATTGCATTTATTTCTTTACTAAAACCAGGATTGAAACGTCCAGAAGTTGATCCTGCTGCGTAGGTATTTTTTTCAATTTTGCCATTATCCCTGTTTAGGTAATTTTCTGCATCAAGCACCATCCAATAATTAGAACCTGCCCTGTCGCCACTGTAAAGAGTTAAGCCACTGCCAGCCTGGCTGCTATTGTGGTAAAAACTACCTGATACGCGTACTCTTAATTTCTCAGTAAAGTTTTTATCAATACCACCTTTCAGGTAAATTGATGGATTTCTTTTTATGTTATCATCCTGAACTGTTTTGTAAGCAGAATCAACATGGCCTTTGATCATACCATTGCTAACACCCAACATACCAAACAATCCATTTTTTTGAAGATAAACTTCGCCACCTATTTCTGTAGCAAATGCATCAACAATGTAATTTTCCATAAAAGGATTTTGAATTGTTTGTCCACCATCAGAACGACGGAAATGTGCATCACCATAATTGATTTCCATGTGACCAATTTTAATGGTAGCTACTTCCATTAGCTTATTAAAAAATGATGAATTAAATGGCAGCTTGTCAAACTGGATGTAACCACCTTTTACCCATGCTTCATTATGGTGACGTGTAGATAGGTAAGTTGTCAGGTTTAAGCGAATGCCATCTGACAACTGAACATCGGTAAATAAATTAGCCATTGCTGTATTAAAACCTGCCTGCAGAGGGTATAATTTATTTCCAACTTTTTTGCTTCCATCAGGAAGTGTAATTGTTGCCATGTCGTTATTTAATGCAGTATTCTTGTGTGTTAAACTTTGAAATTGTTGCGTAAATCCTGCACCGAAACGAATTCTTAGACCTTCAAAAGCTATTGTATCTGCAGCTTTAGATGTTTCAAAAAGATTGATTCCTCTTTGGTCGTAAGGTTTCCAGTAAGATGGCCGCAAATAAAATTCTTTATCCTGCGCCATAGAAGTTAGTGGTAGTAAAACACACATTATCAGAACTAATGTAATGGTGTTTAAAAGATGACGTTTCATTGTTTTTGATTTAAAAGTTTATAAATAGTTAGTTTTTTACCTGATAATTTTTGTAGAAAATGCAACAGTTATATCATTGCCTGTTTTAATGGCGCCCATCATAACGGTAGGAGGGGTTACATTAAAGTCAGTCATTTTTAAATTTTTTGAACCATTAACGGTGAAGCTTTTGTCTGCAGCATTGTATTTTGCAACAGCATCGAGTTCAACTTTTTTTGCTGATCCCGCAATGGTTAAATTGCCAATTGCTTTCACACGATAGGTTGTAGCGTCCACAGGTGTTACAGTGCCTGAAGTGAGTGTAAAATTTATGTTTTTATGTTTGTCTGTTTTTAGTGCTTTGTAGGTGTTATTATCCATCATTTTGTGTTCGCTCTTGATGGTTTTTGCATCCATAGTAAAAGCTAAATTGGTAAGGCCACTGATCTTGTCATTTTTATCAATTGTAAATACTACTTCACAAACACCTTTAGCTGACTTCATTTCCCAATCATGCAAGGTGGAAGTGCCTTTGATAGAGATGTTTAAATTAGATGAATGAAATTTTGTATTGTCTCCACCATTTTTCAATGAAAAAGAACTTACAGCTATCAGCAAAAACATCATTGATGAAAAGATGGTTACTTGTTTTAGAGATTTCATGACTTAATATTTTATTTAAAGAAATTTAAGAGGAACAGTTGTCTTTTACTTTCTGGAACAAAAGTATTAGCGTGGTGATTGTCTTTATTTGACCTTCATGCTGCTGAAATATGATTATTGTTAGTTTAGTGTTTTTAATAAATCAGTTTTGCCTTTGATATAAAGGGTAAAGTCAAGTGAAGTGAAGAGAGGAATAACCTGAATGAATAGATGATTATTTAATAGTTTCTGTAACCTGCATTATTATTTACCAGCTCTTTTAATTACACTAATACATATTCGTATAAGACATAAGAGGCTTATTTGCCAGGAGACAAGATCAAAAATTACATATGCACGATTAATAATGAACCTGCAATGCAAGTGTAAAGTTGTACATCGCTGGCATTAACAGGTGAGTTTTATACGAAAGTTTAGGAGTATTAGTTAGAATGAGGTTTATAGAAGCTTTTTATAAAGAAAGCCAGTATTGATTTGTGTAAATTTTTAATGCTGTTGATCTAAATACAAAGCGGCAGCTCCCAAAAGGCCACTATTCGAAAGTTCTGATACTTCAATTTTCAAATTTTGTGCAGAGCGCTTGTATGGAAATTGCTGGATGCTTTTCCACATTGAATTTTCAAAAAATCGGAAAGCATTTCTTACTGAGCCACCCAAGATAATTAACTCTACATCCAAAGCAAACAAAATGGCCTTGATTGCATTGCCAAGATGAAAACCCAATTCGTCGTACATTTTTAATGCTTCCGCATCACCGGCATTTGCTTTTTTAAAAACTTCTTCGCCATTAAGCCCATAAACATTTTTAAAAAATTCGCCACTTGCATAAAATTCAAAACAATGGTCATTGTAAGCCATCATACCAAATTCGCCTGCGCCACCATATCTGCCGGAATATAATTTTTGATTTAATATAAGCCCGGAGCCTAAGCCAGTGCCGATTGTAAGACCAACCATCGAATTGCAACCTTGGCCTTTTCCATAATAAAATTCGCCTAATGCAAAACAATTCGCATCATTATTGACGATAACCTGTAAGCTATAACGTTCCTTTATTATTTTTTGCAATGGAACTTCTTTCCAGGAAGGAATATGGACAACATCATAAACATCTCCTGTAATGGCATCTACTAACCCTGGTACACCAATGCCAATTGCTTTTACAGATTCATTCATTAAAGAATCAATCAGATTAAACAATTGCTGCAATACTTCTTCCAAAGATTTTTTAGATTCAATTCGTTCTTGCTTGATGTTGGAAAGAATATTATCATTTACCCACCCACCACGAATATTTGTTCCACCCAGGTCGATGCCAATTATTGTTTGCTTGTTCATAGTGTTTTACAGGTCTGTTGGTGAAAGCCAGAGATCGATAGGCTTTGAAACTTTTGGAGCAAATGGGAGATTTATTTTTTTTCCTTTGCCTGCTGACGCATAAGCTGCATAAATGATCTCCAATACAGCACGTCCGTCTTCACCGGTTACCAACGGTTCTTTGTTTTGTTGCACACATTCAATAAAATGTTTTAGTTCATGCGGGTATCCCTGGTTAAATGCTTCTTCAAAAATGGGAAAGGTCCAGCCAACAGTGGTATCTGCCTTTTCCAGCGCATAACCATATCCGCTCTTGCTGTAGGCTGTGGAAGAATTGCCCATAAACAAATCTGCGTATATCACACCGCCGGTTCCATAAACTTCAGATTTATCGTCCATGCCACCATGTTTGGCCCAACTGTTTTCAACAATGCCTGTTACACCATTTTCAAATTCTATAATCACCACTGAATTGTCTTCCCCCTTTGTGCGGCCTTTATGATAAACAGTTGCCATGGTTGCATAAACGGAAACCGCTTTTGAATTTTTCAACATCCAACGAAACCAGCCAATACCGTGGCATCCCATATCCATCAGTACACCACCGCCTGCAAGGTTAATATCATAAAACCAATCTGAATGCGGTCCTGAATGTTTTTCGGATTGTTTTAGCATGTAGATATCACCGATTGCACCTTCATTCACCATTTGTCGTACTCTTTCATATTTGGGTGCGAAGCATAATTCTTCGGCGTACATTAATTTAACCCCTGCTTTTTTACATGCAGCCAACATAGCATCTGCCTCTTCAAGTGTAACGCTTAATGGCTTTTCTATAATGATATGTTTACCAGCAGCCGCCGCTTTTAAAGTGGCATTTGCATGTAAATAGTTGGGCAGGCAAATATCCACCACATCGCAACCAGAATTATTTATAATGTCATCCAGGTCATCATACCAATTTTTAATTCCGTGTTTTTCGGCAAAGGCTTTTGCTTTTTCTGAATTTCTTGTGTAAACCGCTACCAATTCTGCATCCGGCACAAAACGTTGGTAACTTTCAACATGAATATCGCTGATAAAACCTGCACCTAAAATGGCTACTTTAATTTTCTGCATAATCGTTTACAACTAAAAGTGGGGTATAAAATAAAACTATTTTGAAACAATGTAAAAAATGATATTTGTTTTGATGTATTGGTAAAAAATGGTAAGGCGTTGAACATATTGTACCTTGATGTTCAATTTGTCTTTCATAGGAATGAATTAATTTTATTGATCAACTTTTCTTTTTATATGCCGGATACTACAGATATAAATATCACATCAAAGGGACTGCAGCAAAATAGTTTTGATGCCATTGTTATTGGATCTGGCATTAGCGGAGGGTGGGCTGCAAAAGAGTTGTGTGAAAAAGGCTTGAAGACGCTTGTATTGGAAAGAGGAAGAAATGTTGAACACAATAAAGATTACCCAACTGCAACAAAAAAACCCTGGGAATTCAAGCACCGCGGACAAATGACAAAAGCATTTTTGCAAGAGAACCCTTTGATCTCAAAGGCCGCGGGCTTTGGCGCTGATACTGCTCATTTTTTTATAAAAGATAAAGACCATCCCTATATACAGGAAAAACCTTTTGATTGGATCCGCGGTTACCAGGTCGGTGGTAAATCTTTAACTTGGGGTAGGGCTTGCCAGCGCTGGAGCCAATTTGAATTTAAAGGGCCGGCACGAGACGGTTATGGAATTGAATGGCCAATTAGTTATGAGGAAATTGCACCATGGTATGCCCACGTGGAAAAATTTATTGGCGTGTGTGGTTCAAGGGATGGAATTGATGCAATGCCTGATGGCGAATTTCAACCGCCATTTGATTTCAATTGCGGCGAAACCCAAATTCAAAAAGCAATTAAAACGCATTATAAAGACCGGCATATGGTGCATGCCCGCTGGGCGCATCTTACAGCGCCGCAGGATATACACTTGCAACAGGGAAGAGCTAAATGCCAGGCACGAAATCTTTGTATGCGAGGGTGTCCTTACGGGGGCTATTTTAGTTCTGTTTCTTCAACACTTCCGTGGGCAAAAAATACGGGCAACCTTACCGTGCGTCCTGACTCAGTTGTTCATTCAATCATCTATGATGAACAAAAGAAAAAAGCAATTGGCGTTCGGGTAATCGACAGTAAAACACACCAGGCAATTGAATATTATGCCCGCATCATATTTGTAAATGCATCGGCATTGAATTCAAATCTTGTATTGTTAAATTCTACTTCCAATCGTTTTCCAAATGGTTTAGGTAATGATAATGGCTTGCTCGGGAAATATGTTGCGCATCATAATTACCGGGCGTCGGTTAATGGTGAATTAGAAGGACTGGAGGATAAATATTATTACGGTAAAAATCCTACTGAACCCATACTGGCTAATTACAGGAATCTTTATAAAAATGATATGGATTTTGTTGGTGGCTTCACCACTTTCATGGGTGCATACCGGGGTGGTGTAAACGAAGATAAATTGCCTGAAACAATCGGAGGTGAATATAAAGATGCACTTTCCGAACCTGGCGGCTGGCGTACTTACATGTACATGCAGGGCGAAACAATTCCCAAAGAATCGAACCATGTACGCTTAAGTGGGGATCAAAAAGATCAGTGGGGAATTCCTTTATTGATCATGTCGGTGGGTTATGATGATAATGATGAGAAAATGATCAAGGATTTTTTAACCCAAAGTGCCGAAATGCTGGATAAAGCAGGTATAAAAAATATAAATCAACACGATAATCACCAGCCGCCCGGATTGGATATACATGAAATGGGCGGATGCCGTATGGGGAAAGATCCTAAAACCTCCTTACTCAATAACTGGAACCAACTGCACGAATGCAAAAATGTTTTTGTTACCGATGGCGCCTGCATGACCAGCACTGGCAATCAAAGCCCTTCTCTTTTATACATGGCCTTAACAGCAAGGGCGGCAAGCTATGCGGTAGAAGAACTAAAAAAGGGCAATTTGTAAAAGGCCAACTTGTAAACAGTCTGTTTAGCCAACTTTGACTACAATCAGCATACCTGCTAATGCCCGTCAATGAAATTTGTATTTTCTATAAATAGCTTTAGTAAAAGAGATTTATGGAAAAGATACTTCTCATTGTAAATGCCAGGTCGCCAAACCTGGAATCAATAAATTTTGCATGTAAAATGGCGCAATTAGCGCAAACAAAACTTACAGGACTCTTTATTGAAAACCTCAATTTCGATTATATTCCGCCAGCCGGTATTGATACTCCCTCTTATTTTATCCCTATTAATCAAAATGATACCGCAACAATTGCTGCAGATACCGAACGAGCCATTAAAATCTTTATAGAACAATGTGAAAAGAAAGGCGTGCAAGCTGAAATATATCGCGACAAGGGTGAACCACTTGCAGAAGTGTTATTTGAAAGCCGCTTTGCAGATATTTTAATTGTTACCCCTGACAATAGTTATTACCCAAGTGAAGAACAAATGCCTTCGCCTTTTGTAAAAAAAATTCTTGCTAATGCCGAATGTCCGGTGTTATTAGCCCCACAAAAAGTTGAAGAAATTGATGAAATTGTTTTTTGCTACGATGGAAGTGTTTCTGCTGTTTTTGCAATTAAACAATTTACTTACCTGCTGCCCGAATTCAGTAATAAAAAAGTATTACTGCTTGAAGTAAATAAAACTGGGCAAAAGGAAATAAATGAAAGCTTACGCAGAATGATGCAATGGTTAAGAGCCCATTATTCTTCGGTTGCGCATCATTCCCTTACTGGAAATGTAAAAGATGAATTGTTTACTTACTTTTTTATGAAAACCAATAAAATGATTGTAATCGGAGCATATGGAAGGTCGATGCTTTCGAGCTTTTTTAAAAAAAGCAGCGCTGATGTATTAATTCACATGGTTGATCTTCCTTTATTTATTACTCACCATTAATTAAGCAAAATGAAAAAGTTTATTGCAGCATTTGACGGGTTAAACTTTTCTGAAAGCACCATGAACTATGCTATTTTTTTGGCAAAGCATGCAAATGCACATTTGGTAGGTGTTTTTTTAGAAGACTTTACGAGACATAGTTACAGTTTGGCAGACATTTCAAAATTTGAAGGCGCTGAATTTGAAAAACACTTGGACGAAATGAACGATAAGGACAAAGAAGAAAGAAATGAAAGTATTGATAGATTTGAAAAAGCTTGCCAGGATGTAGGAATAAATTATAACATTCACAGGGACCGAAATATTGCGATCCAGGAGCTTTTACATGAATCAATTTATGCCGACCTGGTCATCATTAGCGAAACAGAAACGCTGTCACGTTACGAAGAACCGGTGCCTACAAGCTTTATAAGAAATTTGTTGAATGATGTACAATGCCCTGTAATAATTGCTCCTCCTGCATATAAGCCGATTGACAAAATTGTTTTGTTATATGATGGGGAACCGTCATCGGTTCACGCCATAAGAACTTTTAGCTACTTGTTTGAATCAATGAAAAATTTTGAAATTGTTGTTATCAGTGTAAAAGGTGGTGCCCAATCAATGCATTTGCCCGATAATAAATTGATGAAAGAATTTATTAAAAGACATTATCCAAAAGCACAATTTTTAGTACTTAAAGGTGTCCCCGAAGATGAAATAATTAAAAACATGCACCGCGAAAAAAACGATCCGATCATCGTGTTGGGCGCTTATAGAAGGAGTAGAATATCAAGGTTGTTCAGGCCAAGTATGGCTGATTATTTATTACAACAATTGCAAATGCCATTATTTATCGCACATAATAAATCATAAGTAAATATTCTTCATTACTATTAATTAAGAAAAACATTTTTATAATGATTGTTTTCATTGATTAGGCTGACCACCATCATTTATATAGGAAAGTTTCAATTATAATTTTATTTATAATAATAATTATGATGCGGACAGCCTTGTATTCAAAAGAACAATCCCTGATCATGCCTGTTGCAACAGGCCCTTGTGTTTCCATTATTTTGCCTTTCGAACCAAAAATGGAAAAAAAATCAATTCTTGAATTAAAACTTCAAAGGTCAATTGAAAAGGCTGAAAAGCAATTGTTGGATGAATATCCATCTTACACCACCCGGTTGATTTTAAAAAAGCTTGATACTTTGGTAAAAACAATTGATTACGCTACGCACCGTAAAAGCATTGCCCTATTTGTTGGTGCAAGTGAAGAAAAAATTCTTTACCTCGATATTCTTGTACAGGAAAAAGTTATTGTTGATAAATCTTTTGAAATAAGAGATATAGTTTTAAATAAACAACTACATCCAAAATATTTATTGCTCGTAATTGGAGATGAGCAGGAACGTCTTTTTTTGGGAACCGGTGAAAATTTAATGCCTTTAATAATTGATGGCAACAAAACTTCAGAAGTTAATTTCATTCGCCAGGTAGATAATGGATTGAGCATTATTTTGAAAGCCTACCCATTGCCATTGTTTTTAGTTTGTACAAAAACAATTAAAGAAGATTTTTTAAGGCAATCGAAAAATGCCGATAAGGTTATTGAATACATCCCGGGTAATTATAGCGCATCTTGTAAAGCACAATTACAAATTCTTGTGCGGCCTTATTTAAACGATTGGCAAAAAATTAAAGAAAAAGACATTTTATTTCAATTACAAAAAGCAATATCTGCTAATAAGTGCCGGTTTGGAATAAATGAAGTTTTTACAGCTGCAAATAAAAAACATGGAAAGCTTTTAATTGTGGAAAGAAATTTTGCTCAACCGGCTTTTTTAAATGAAAAAGGAGAAATAAATACCACCAATATGAATAATGGTATTTACATAAAAGATGCTGTTGATGATGCAATGGAGAAGGTTTTGAATAATGGTGGTGATGTTGAATTTGTTAGCGACGGCTTACTAAAAGAATATGGGCACATTGCACTTATTTGATAGTATCTCAAAAAATAATTGACCAACTAAAATTATATTTTATGCCAGTAGTAAAAGTTATTGAAATCTTAGCCCAATCAAGTACAAGTTGGGAGGACGCTGCACAGCAAGCAGTAACTGAAGCTTCAAAATCACTGCACAACATTAAATCCATTTACATAAAGGACCATAGTGCGGCAGTGGAAAACAACCGGATCACCGAATACCGCATTACAGCTAAACTAAGTTTTGAGTTGGATTGATTTTTAAGCTCTTTTTAATTTTTTAAATGGATTCTAGGATAAATGCAGCGTGGCATAAGACGCACCCGATGCCTAAAAATGCTACAACTGACCAGCGAATTAAATGGCATTTAAGCCATATTAAAAATTGCAAATGCAGGAATGATATTCCCTCCAAACTAAAAGAAGAAATGTTGAAAAGAGGATTGGCTATTCCTGTACAAGCGGATTGAAATTTTTTTTTAAAATGTAAAGCCCGCTATACAACGGGCTTTTTGTTATTGGTGTTTTAGGTTATTCCTGCAATTTATATTTCCCTGTAATTATGCCCAATGCGACAATATGGTCACTGATTAGTTTTTGAATTTGCTTCTTGTCAGAACTACCTGGAACATCTAAAGTGGTATCTAAAGCATACACCATAAAATTGTAACGATGTGTGCCAGAAGGCGGGCAAGGTCCATTGTATTGATGCCGTCCATAATCATTTCTTCCTGCTTTTCCCCTTGATTCTATTTCAACTATATGATGGGTGACCGGAATGTTCCAAACCACCCAATGACAAAAACTACCATTAGGCGCATCAGGATCGTCAACAATTATGGCAAGGCTTTTTGCCTCAGGTGGTATGTTTTCAATGTTTAAAGGAGGATTAATGTTTTGCCCGTCGCAAGTATATTTTTTGGGAATCATTTCACCCTCTTCAAATGCGGGACTATTAATTTTTAGACGTTTATAATCCACGGCTGCGTTTTCTTCCAAGGGTTTTTCAAAATTCATAAAATAATTTTTAAGGATGATTTAATAGTATTTTAGTTCTGTTGCATTAATTTAAAATGAGAGTTCCAGTTCATGTTCTACTTCTAGTTTGTTTTCTACAGTTGCAATGCCGGGTGCGGCCCATGCTGCATCTTCAGCGTCTTGCTTTTCGCCATAGGAACTTACCTTTCCTGTAAGTACTACTTTGTTGCCAACTACTTCAACAGAAATTTTATCTGCATCAATGGTTGCGGAACGGTAAAATGCAGATTTGATTTTTGATTTAATATCTAATGAAGAAGCTTTGGGACGGATGACAAGGTTATTGAACACATTGCGAACACCAAGTAAATTGCAAATTGCATTCCTGGCTGAATTGCGCTGGTATTCCCATTCTACATCACCTTCCAGTGTGACAACGCCATCATCTACTTTTACTGATATATTTTCTTCTGGTACAGCGCTGTGCCATTTTAATGCATTTAGCACTGCTTCTGCAATTTCAGTATCTGTTTTCCTAAAGGCGGGTGACACGCCAATTTGGATGTCTTCGGCAATGGCCCGAACACCACTTACTTTTTTGGCCGCATTTTCAGCAGCAATTTTTTGCGACATATTATCAACCGTTCCGGAAAGAGTAACAATACCATCTTTAACCGATACGCCTATATTGGAAGCAACAAGAAAAGGTTGCCATTTTAACTCAAGCATTACATCTTGTTGTATTTCAAGGTCTTTTTTCATGATTAAAAATTTAAAGGTTTAGCATACATCTTGTACCACTACATGAATAAATAATAGCTTTTACAACCAACATCAAAATAAGAATTAGCAAGCCCCGCAAACAATGAGTACCATCAAAATAACCAATGACGGATATCATAGATTAATTAATCTCTATAAAAAATATAATTAGAACCTAGTTATAAGCCCAATAGGTAACGGGGTTTTTAGCATTCCTTTATTTAGGATAATAACTTTTCCATTTTTATCAATCATCATTTGAATCAGTTGATTAATGGCATCGGGAAACAAAACATACGGTGGTTTTGGGTGGTGCAGGTAAAGTATATATGGATTTTGTTTTTGTATATATCCTTCAATCCAGAAATCTTTTTCTACCAATAATGTTACCCCCCTTCCTTCTTCAACTGCCTGCCAAATTTGCACAATATCATGCTCCGATAATCCTTCGCCTTCCTTCTCTTTATACTCGCTTATCTCGTACAGTAACTTTTCTTTAGTATAGGCCTCTATTGCTTTCCAGGCTATTGATGCCAATTCTTTTTGGGTATAGCTTTCGAAAGGGCTGTTTACAATGTTTATAATTTTTCCTGCGTGGAGGCTACGGTTTATAAATGCAGATGTGTTGGTTTTAACACCACATAGAATGATTACTTCGCCTTCTTTTACATAATCAAAAAGCTGTTCATCCACTTGTTGAAGAAAATTTTCAAAGCGAACTTTTTTCAAAGAGTACGTATCCTTTACATATTCCTTTGGCGCATCTGTTTCGGCACTCAAAGAAATCCCTAAAGAAGAAGAATAATCATAAGTATCATCATAAATAAGTGGAAAATCATCGGTTTTTATTTCTTCCAGTTTTTTTGTTTTTCCATAATAAAGGCGAGCCCTGTTTTCATCAATATCTAAAACAAAATAAGGAATAGAGAGCTGTAGGTTATACAAAAGATCCATCCAAACAAAGCTTTTATTGACAACAATTTTTTTTGTTACCGGGAATGGAAAAAAAGTATAGTAACGAACGTTGGCAGATATGAATAAACCAATGCCTTCAAGGTAATGGTCGAACTTCATTTCGTAATAAATATCATTCATTGATTTGATCAACTTTTCCGCATCCGGGTCATTTGTTTTTAACAATTGATCGCCGGCTAACTTAATGGCTTTTTGAAGATGCAGTTTATCTGGTTTTCGATCGCGGGTTAAATCGTGTAAAGGAAGAATGATAGAGATGCAGGTTTTACCTTTTTCACTCCACATTTTTTGAAGTTCCTCGTTCAATTGCGCAGTCATAACATTGGAAAACTATTTTTTAAAAAACTACAGTAAACTTATTAGAGGAAAGCCCATGAAACAATGATGGTAATCAGCAGAAGTTTTGATTGTTTACATTGCTGGTAATGAAAATATAATGCGTTAAAAAAACAAGCTCATCCGTTTTAATTAAAGTTGTTTACAAGCTTTTTGTTGTCGTAAAAAATATTTAACTTGATTAGAATCACGATTCTTACTGACCTGCTTCATTGCTTTAAAAAAGTAAATAACCAAGCTTTATATATTAAACTGGTCAATGAACTGGAACCAAAACTGGACGTCTTTTTTTAGAGAAGCCGGAGAACTTTCCTCTTTTACAGGCCGGTTTTTCAGCCAGTTTTATAAACCCCGTTACGAATTCAAAGAATTTCTTCGGCAATGCTATATTATAGGTTACCAGTCATTTCCATTAATTGCTTTAACTGGCTTTATTATGGGACTGGTTTTAACCATGCAATTAAGGCCTTCGCTGGTAGAATATGGCGTTGAATCGCAATTGCCCGCTATGATCTCGGTTGCTGTCATTCGCGAACTGGGACCTGTAATTACCGCATTGATTTTTGCAGGAAAAATTGGCAGCAGTATTGGTGCGGAATTAGGCTCTATGAAGGTTACGGAGCAAATAGATGCCATGGAAGTTTCGGGTACGAATCCATTTAAATACCTTGTAGTAACCAGGGTTTTAGCTACTACATTGATGCTGCCAATGTTAGTACTTTTATCAGATGCCATTTCTTTATATGGATCTTATTTGGGCGTCAATATTCGTGGTGTCACAAGCTTTTCTTTATTTTATTCCCAGGTAACAGATATACTTATTTTTGGCGATGTTCTACCGGCCTTTATCAAAACATTCTTCTTTGGTTTTGCCGTGGGCATCATTGGTTGTTACAAAGGATATTTTTCAAGTAAGGGAACAGAAGGCGTTGGACGATCGGCAAATACAGCAGTCGTGGTTTCTTCTGTTACTGTTTTTGTAATTGATCTTGTTGCGGTGCAGGTAACCGATGTATTAAATCTGAACTAATGTTGTCGGAACCTAAAACCATATTATCAAAAAAAGAAAAACAAACTGATGCAGTCATTATCATTCAACATGTAAAAAAAGCGTTTGGTACAAACGTAGTTTTGAATGATTTTAATTTTTATTTAAACAAAGGTGAGAATGTTGTTGTACTTGGTAAATCAGGTTCGGGCAAATCTGTTTTAATAAAATGCATCATCGGCTTATTAGATCCGGATGAAGGCCGGATTGAAGTTTTAGGTCAAAACGTTCCTGACCTTAGCCTTGATGAACTAGACCGCTTACGCGTTAAGGTTGGTTTTTTGTTTCAAAGCAATGCCTTGTACGATTCAATGACTGTTCGTGAAAACCTGGAATTTCCTTTGCGACGGCATTGGATGGAAGTTAGCTTCCAGGAAATGAATAACATGGTTATGGAAGCCCTCACAAATGTAGGACTGGCGCATACTGTAGATATGATGCCGGTAGAATTGTCGGGTGGCATGAGGAAACGAATTGCATTAGCAAGGACACTTATTTTAAGACCTGAAATTATTTTGTATGACGAACCTACCACAGGTCTTGATCCCATTACAGCCCGTGAAATTTGCGAATTGATTCTTGAGATAAAAGAGAAATACCACACATCTTCATTAATAATTTCTCACGATATGAAAAGCATCAAATTAACAGCGGACAGGATCGCAGTATTAATTGACGGCATTTGCTATGCCGAAGGTACCTATGCCGAACTGCAAAGATCGAATGACAAAAATGTGAAACAATTTTTTGAATAATGGCAAAACGGATCGTAAATCATATTAAGCTAGGGATTTTTGTAATGGCTGGTTTGGCCTTCCTCATCTTATTGCTTTATGTGATTGGATCTAACAAAAACATGTTTGGAAATACATTTACTTTAAAGGCAAGATTTGAAAATGTACAAGGTTTAAAACCAGGTAGTAATGTACGATTTGGCGGAATAGATGCCGGTACAGTAAAAAGCATTGAAGTATTAAACGATACAACCATTGAGGTCACTTTGTTTGTGAAAGAAAAAATGAAAAACTTTATTCGCAAAAATGCAATTGTAACCATTACAACAGATGGTTTAATGGGTAATAAATTGGTGAACTTAAAACCTTCAAAAGAGGAAGGTCCCATTGTGCAGGAAGGTGATATTCTTTACAGCACACCCAGCCCAGATACAGATGATATATTGAAAGTATTAAACACCACCAGCAGTGACATAGCTGTAATTGCCAGCGACCTTAAATTTACGGTTCAAAGGTTGAATAGCAGTAAAGCACTTTGGGGTATTTTAGAAGATGAATCGCTCCCGGTAAATATCAGGTCATCGCTTGCTGATTTAAAAAATGCATCTGAAAAAATGAGCAGGGCGATGATCAATTTAAATACAATTGTAAGCAATGTAAAAGATGGAAAAGGTTCAATAGGCGAATTGTTGAACGATACAACAATTGCCCATAATATTAAAGATGCAGTTGCACAAATAAGAGTTATCGAAAGCAGGGCAGATACACTTACGGTTCAAATGAACACTTTGGTTGCTGATATCAGCAATAAAGTAAATAACGGGCAAGGGCCTGTAAATGCATTATTAGAAAATAAAGAAATGACCGAAAACTTGAGCAACAGTTTAAAAAATATAGAGAAAGGAACCAGAGATTTTAATGAAGTGATGATGGCGGCAAAAAATAATTTTTTATTCAGGGGCTATTTTAGAAAGTTAGAGCAGCAAAAAAGAAAAGGTGCTACAACACGTTCCAATTATTAGATACCATATTTGTAATGTAGATAAAAGCAAGGCCGGATAAAAATCCAGCCTTTTTTTAATCCAATATCCTTTGAAAAACCTGGTCAAAGATGTTTTTTAATCACGCCTTAACCAATGACCAAAAAACATGTTTGTGATGATTGTTGTCAGTGTTAATTTTTTACGACCAATATTTTTTAATATCCAAATGGATAGGTTTCCGGAATTTGGTGACCATCCGGTTCAATATGTAACGGGTGCAAAGCATGCGTATGATCCAGGTAAATAAATGCATCATACCGCAAAGGCAACAGGCTTGGTACATAATTGCCATATTGCTCGTAAACCGGGTTGTAAACAACACCTATTGCTCGATGGTCCAAATGATTTTCCATAAAAGAGTAATCCATAAAATCATTCATTAGTAATAACTTGTTTTCAGGGCCTGCTTTATGTAGCAGGTATTCCCAGCTTCCTTTACGTGCTGAAGGAACTTCAATTTTTTTCATTGGTGCGCCCCAGCTTTTACCAGCTATTACTTCTCCTTTATAAGATCCAAAACCAACAAGTACCACACCTTTTTCATGGTGTTTTAACCGTACCAATTCGCCAAGGTTATACATGCCTTCCTTGGTCATATCTGTTGCCCTTGCATCACCTATGTGTGTATTGTGTTCCCAAACAATAGCTTTTGTGCCGGCACCATGAAACTGTAATAGTCGTTCAAGTGTTTCTGCCATATGGCTGTCTCTAACATTCCAGGAATGTGCGCCGCCCCTGATCATTGCGCGGTAATATTTTTCTGCATTCACTGTAACCAATGCATTTTGTTCTACATTAAAAACATTTTCATGGTCTGTATTGTACTGCGGTAATCGATCCTGTATTTTTCTTAATAATTCTACCACTTCATCAGTACATAAATCAGGTGTAAACTGCGAGGCTTTTGCGTATGATCTTCCTTCATCGTGTTGATATGGTTCAAAACATTTAAATGCATCTTCCGCCATTTTCAGTGCATTGGGATCAACAATTTTTAAGTACCGCATAATCGCTTCCATACTTTCCCAAAGGCTATAAACATCAAGGCCATAAAAGCCAACCTTTTTATCCATTTGCAATTGTTGGTTATGATCATACAACCATTCTGCCAAGGCCACTATTTCCCAGTTCGCCCACATCCATGTTGGCCACCGATTAAAACGTTGTAAAACTTCCAACGAGGTTTTACCTGCAGATGGATAATTTTTTATATAACGATTTACCTGGTAACAATCCGGCCAGTCGCCTTCAACACCAATAAATTGAAACCCTTTTTCTTTTATTAATCGTTTTGTAATGTAAGAACGCCAGGTATAGTATTCATGCGTACCGTGCGATGCTTCTCCCAATAAAACAAGTTGCGCATCTCCTATAAGATCCAACAACGGCTGTAAGTCCGTTTGATCCATAAGCGTATAGGCTTTGTCTTCTATGTAGGAAATGACCTTTTCTTCATCAAGAGATGCATGTTTAAAAAAATTGCTGGACATGTCATTCGTTTTATTAAAAAAAGGAAAATTCCGCTCTTACTTCAATGAGCACTGTCAAAACTTACAATGATGGTGGTCATTGCATATTGTATGGTTGCATGATAAGTTTGGTGATTATTCTAAATACTATGTATCCTCCAAATATTAAAACAACAGTAGTTATTCCAACCGAGAACCTTGGATTAAAAGGTGATCTTTTAATTCCGCACAATGCAGTAGGCCTGGTGATTTTTGCCCACGGCAGTGGTAGCAGCCGGTTGAGCCCCAGGAACCAAATGGTAGCCGATTATTTAAATAAAAGAGGCATAGCTACATTTTTATTTGACTTGTTAACGCCGGCCGAAGACAGGGATTATTCAAACCGTTTCAATATTGCGATGCTTGGCGAACGGCTTAAAGATGTTACGGTGTGGTTAAAGCAACAGGAAGATTGTAAAGGATTTCGGTTTGGATATTTTGGTGCAAGCACCGGTGCCGCAGCTGCTTTTATTGCAGCAAGTGAATTGCCGGAAACTGCTGCCGTTGTTTCAAGAGGTGGCAGACCGGACCTGGCAATGAATGTATTGCCTGAAGTAAAGGTGCCAGCATTGCTTATTGTTGGTGGACTTGATACGGAAGTTTTGAAATTAAACCAGAAGGCGCTGGACCATTTAGAAGGCGAAAAAAAATTAGAAATTATCCCGGGTGCCACGCATTTATTTGAAGAACCAGGAGCAATGGAAAGAGTATGTGTATTAGCTGGCAATTGGTTTGAACTGCATGTGCAACCATTGGAATTAATTAATTAAAAAACATTTTATGTTTCATAATAGAAGTGAAGCGGGAAGGCTTTTGGCAGCAAAACTCAGGAAGTATAAAGATACTCCGGGTGTATTATTAGCTGTTCCGCGTGGCGGTGTTCCCATCGCTTACGAGGTGGCCAAAGAATTAAATATGCCGCTCGAAATTATTTTGGTAAAAAAGTTAGGCCATCCCATGAATAAAGAATTTGCAATTGGTGCTGTGGGTTTAAAAGATGCATTTATTTTACCAAAAGAGGATGTAACCCAGTCATACATTGATATGCAAATTGAAAAGATAAGAGGAAGGTTGCAGGAAATGCAAAGAAAATTTATGGGCGACCGGCAACCGGAGGATTTGAAAGGAAGAACGGTAATTGTTATTGATGACGGAATAGCCACTGGTAACACTTTGCTTGCCACCATTAATATTTTAAAAAAGAGTGAACCCGCAAAGATCGTGGTTGCAACACCTGTAATGTCAAAATCAGCGGCAATGCGGCTTTCTACTGAGGTAGATGAATTGATAGCCGTGTTAATACCTGAAACTTTCTATGGCGTTGGTCTTTTTTATTCAGATTTTACACAAGTTACTGATGAAGAAGTGATTGAATGCCTGGAAAAACTTAACCAGCTTGGGAAAGCGGTTTGATCTCATTTTAAAAAACAAATAAATCCTTTTCAATTGATCACGAAACAAGTCGTTGGTTAAAGTTGGTTGTTGTTTTGTTTTTTATTTTGTTTTGTTACTGTAGTTGCAAGAAAGTCTTCGCATTCAAATTTTATATCGAGGTACTGTCTTTCCAGGCCATACAAATTTTTCCGAAATTCATTTTGTTGACTTTTAATTTCTTCGGTGATCTGGTCATTTCCAATTGGTATTTCTCCTTTATATAACTTGTCTTCGCCATCACGAATTTTTGCTTTTAATATGCCCAGGTTTTGTTTGGTTAAAAACAAATTATTTAAATAGTGCTCTACTTTTCCTGCAAGGTTAACAACGGTATTGTTGCGTAATACTTCCTTTAACCATTCTTCCAGCTGGTCTATTTCTTCAATATGTAGGGAAATTGCATCTTCCCAATCATTTAATTCATTAATATAATATTCCGCAATTGAGGTAGGCATGATTTGCTTTTATTGGCAATTTATAAGTTGTTTTTACTTGGGTCAATGAGGGTCATCATTCATATGATTGATTGTGGTTTGCATTTTTTATAAGTTTCTATTTGATTAATATAAGCAAACCAAATTGTAAAGAGTTGTGTTCGGTAATCACAATGATGAAGAATAGAAAAAAGACTGATGACGGTCATTGAATTAAGTTGATAGCGTAATTATTTTTACGTCAGTTTAATTCGAAACAATTCGGTTCAGTTAGAAAAAATGGTTAATTATTTGTAATAGAATAGTTGATCGTCAATCTTCAAAACAGCAGAGATGCTGTGATCTCAATTAGAAGTGGAGAATTAAATGAGACAATGGTAGGTGAAAAATCTAAAAGGTTTCAGTCTATCATTAGCCGGTAAGGTAGGTTGTCAACAGCCTGCCTTATTTATTTAATTAATGCGCTTGCAACAGTGGTAAAAATGGTTTTAAGAATATCTATTATATATAGAAATTTGAGGTGGGTACTAATTCCATTCGGTTCATAACAAAACCTATTACCATTGATTCATTAACACATATTGCCGTTGGGGCTTGTATCGGGGAAGCAATTGCAGGTAAAAAACTAGGCAAAAGAGCTATGTTTTTAGGTGCTTTGGGCCAAAGCATACCTGATATTGATTTTTTATCTGCTTTATGGAATGACACGGCCGCCAACCTTTTAGCACACCGTGGCTTTACCCATTCGATTTTATTTGCCGGCATCGCAACGCTTTTTTTTGCTTTGCTGGCCGAACATTTTCACCGGCAACACCGCATTGGATACAAAAAGTGGTTGTTGTTTTTTGGCCTTCAAATCTGCCTGCATCTTTTCCTTGATCTTTTTAATACTTATGGTACTGGTTTGCTCGAGCCATTCAGCCATAAGCGCTTTTCTTTTAATGCCATGTTTGTAGCCGATCCTTTTTTTTCGATATGGCCGGCTATGGCTTTTTTTGCCTTACTTTTTTTAAAAAGAACCAATAGAAAAAGAAGGTTTTGGTGGAAGTTCGCAGTTTTTGCAAGTGTTATTTATCTGGTTTACTGTTCTTTTAATAAATGGAACATTGATAGAGATATACGGTATTCATTTGCGCATCAAAATATTAACGCAGGAAATTATTTCACCACACCAACACCATTAAATAACTGGTTATGGTATGTAGTTGTTAAAGAAAAGGCTGGGTTTTTAATAGGATACCGCTCGGTTTTTGATAAAAACAAAAATGTAAAGTATACTTATTTTCCACAAAACGATCACTTGCTGGATACTTTAAAACATCATGAAGAGGTGCAACATTTAATTCGATTTTCACAAGGGTTTTACACCCTGGAAAATTGGGGCGATACGCTGGTCTTCAATGATCTTCGGTTTGGCCAAATGGTAGGCTGGCACGATCCAAAAGAACAATTTGTTTTTCATTATTTTTTGCAACATGCCGAAGATGCCAACAGGCTTGTGGTGCAGCGTGGACGATTTGCCAAGTGGAATGCAGAAACCACAAGATCTTTATTAAACAGGATTGTAGGAGAAAGATAACGGCAGTTTGATCTTACACTTCCTTTTCTTCCTTTTCAATTATTTCTTCAATATGCGTGTACTTTCCGGAAAGACTTTTGATGACCGTTGTGGCTGAAATGCCATGTATAAAAATAGAAGCAAGCACGATAAAGGAAACGATCGCCCAAAGTTCTTCATCATTAGCCAAGTTTACCTGGCTAAGTGCAAATGCGAGGTAAAAAAACGAACCCATTCCGCGTATGCCAAAAAAACTAATAGCCAGTTTTTCTTTTTTGTGATACGGTACGCCAATCATTGAAGCCATGGCAGTAACCGGGCGAATGATAAAAATAAAGGCCAATCCAAATAGGGCCCAGTTTAATGTAAGTGGTTTTAAAATGCCTGACACAACGGCCCCACCTAACAATAGCAAAACAATCGCAACTAAAATCCTTTCGATCTGGTCTGTAAAACTGTGTAATTTTTTGTGATAAGAATGGCCCATTTCGGAATTGCGCAATGTAATGGCCGTTACAAATACAGCAATGAATCCATATCCATGTATCATTTCCGTAATACCATAAACCATTAAAGTAGCAGCAATGCCAACAAAACCATCACGGATCACGACAAAATTTTTCTTTTCAGGGAGATAGATGACGAGATAGGAAAGGAGCTTACCCATTAAATAGCCAATAAAAAGACCTGCAGCAAGCCGGTAAAAAAGATCCATCCACACCCATGATATTATTCTTTCCTGGATGGAAGTTGTGGCTGTAGTTGCAACAAGTGCTAAAGCTAACCAGGTAAAAGGAAAGGCCATTCCATCATTCATTCCGGCTTCAGCCGTTAAAGTGAACTTTGTATTATCCTTATCATTTTCAAGCGGCGGTCCTACCTGCACATCCGAGGCTAAAACGGGATCGGTAGGGGCTAAGACCGCACCTAATAAAATGGCGGTGGCAGGATTTAAATCAAAAAAATACCAGGTTACCCAGGCTACAGCAGCTATCGAAAGCACCATAGTAATGGTAACAAGCCTGAATGGAGCTATCCAGGATCTCCGGGAAAAAGGTTCATCAATTTTTAGTCCTGTACCCATAATGGAAACAATAACTACTAACTCTGTCAGGTGAAGCGTAAAATCCTCGTGTTCCAATGGATCGGGGGCAGGTAAAGCAGGAATGAAAAAATATAATAAGCCTCCAATTACCACGTAAATAATGGCATAGGAAATTTTAGTTTTATCTGTCAATGAGGGCATCCATGCCATGGCAAGTGATGCAATTCCAATTATAGTCAGTGAGATTAAATAAGTGCTCATTTTGTTTTGATGAATTACTAAAAACCATACCTGTTTCTGTTTTATAAATAAAATCAATATTTAATTGAAAACAACAATTAAAATTTTATTACGCTAATATTTAAAATGTTTGTTCAACCAATGCTTTTTTTAACTGATTTGAATCACTGCTTATTCTGACAATGATTATTGTTTGAAATATACCCGCCTATTAAATTGTGTATGGTAAACTCGTTATATGTATACCCCCATACTTACAGCCGATCCCGTTGATTTTAGGCAATTTGTCATATGGCTGGTAACCATATTAGTTGTGGCTTTTGGTTTCCGGTTTGCTAAAGACGCTATTGCTTTTCTCCTGGAAAACCTGTACCAATTTTTCATTCAGAATAACCCTACAACAATATGAAAATCAAAATAAATAATTCAACAACGGTTAATGATGTGCAACAACAATTTCAAAAAGCCTATCCGTATTTAAAAATTGAGTTTGCCGATAAATCACATGAATTTGGCGAAACAACAAAAACAAAACACTGGTATGATAAAAGTTTTAAGTTGTCAGCTATCTCAAAAAAATTGAATGCCGATACGATAGGAGTCCAGGGCTGGAAAAAAACCGGTGATGTAGAAGAAGAATTTAAAACAAAATTTTTACTCTTTCCACAAATATACAGACGCGAAGGGTCGCAATGGATACAAACCGCCGGTACTGACGTTTTTACTCTTGATGAACAAAACGAAATTGGAAAAAAAAGCATGGAAAACCCTTCTGACAATCTTTGGATTGAAAGAGAGAAAATTTTATAACCTGATTAAAACAACCATAGTTAAATACTAAAATAAATTTTATGAAAGTAGATAAAAGAGTTTTTATTGCGATTGCTGCCGGGGTTACCATTGCTGGTATTGTGGCCTTGCTTTCAACAGAAAAAGGAAAGAAGCTTTCAAAAAAGTGGAAATATAAAGGCGAAGGTTTTGCCGGGAAAATGGATGATATCATCAATGATGCAAAACAAAAGATCAGCGAACTGAAAAAGGAATTTATAAGAGAATGTAATAAAGCAGAAAAACTTGCCGAAGAATATAGTTGATCTTTCTTTTACTCGTAAATCTCCGAATATTTAAAAATTTACTGGCACTAAAAGTTAGTGTGGATAATTAATTTCTTTTTGGTGCCAGTGCTTTTAGTGCTTTGTTGCTGGCACTGTGCTAAACTTTTTGGCAATTATTTTGCTAAAATATTTAGTTTAGCACTGGATTCTTTTATGATCAATAACGGACGTACCATAGCGCATTATGACCTCGATGCATTTTTTATAAATGTGGAGTGTTTAAAAAACACAGGTTTAAAAGGCAAGCCTTTGTTGGTTGGCGGAAAATCAGACCGTGCGGTTGTGGCCGCTTGTAGTTACGAAGCCCGCAAATTTGGTATTCGTTCTGCCATGTCGATGAAGTTAGCAAAGCGGCTTTGTCCGCAAGCCACCATCATCAGCGGTGACATGGAAAATTATAGCAAGTATTCGCAACTGGTAACAAATATTATTAAAGAAAATGTACCTCAATTTGAAAAAGCTTCTATCGATGAATTTTATGTGGACCTAACGGGAATGGATAAGTTTTTTGGCTGTAATATGTTTAGCCAGGAGTTACGCAAAAAAGTTATTAGGGAGTCCGGTCTCCCAATTTCCAGCGGGCTTTCAATCAATAAATTAGTTAGCAAAGTTGCAACGGATGAATCGAAACCTAATGGACAGTTAATGATCCCTTTTGGCAGTGAAAAGGCTTTTTTAAACCCGCTGCCAATAGAAAAACTGCCGATGGTTGGACCAAAAACTACCGAGCTCCTTCGCCAAATGGGTGTGGTTAGAATTGAAACACTTAGCCAGATACCAGTGGAAATGCTGGAAAATTTGTTAGGTAAAAATGGTATTGAATTATGGCGCAGGGCTAATGGTATCGACGATTCGCTGGTGGTGCCTTATTCGGAACAAAAAAGTATTGGCACCGAAAGCACATTTGAAAGCGATACGACAGATGTTCGTTTCCTGGAAGCGCAACTGGTTTCCATGACAGAAAGAGTAGCTTTTGAATTGCGTCAACAAACCAAACTTGCAGGATGCGTAACCGTCAAGATCAAGTATGCGGATTTCAATACCGTAACCAAACAATGCAGTATTGTTTATACCTCACTGGATCACTTGCTCATTCAAAAAGTAAAAGAACTTTTTTACAAGCTTTACGACAGAAGATTACTTGTACGCCTTATAGGTGTACGCCTCACCAACCTTGTACCGGGTAATTACCAGATCAACCTTTTTGATGATAAAGATGAATTCATCAAATTATACCAGGCGCTTGACAGCGTTAACAATCGTTTTGGTAAGTATATGATCATGCGGGCTAGTGGCCTTTAAAACCAAAACCATGTATCTCAATTGCAAAACATATTTTTCTTATCGCTATGGCACTTTCAGCACACAAGACCTGGTAACCCAAGCCGTTGAAGTGGGGGCTTCTTCGCTTACGCTTACAAACATCAACAATACCTGCGACGTTTGGAACTTTTATGAGGCTTGCAATGAAAACAATATAAAACCTGTACTTGGTTGCGAAGTACGCAATGGAGATCATTTGTTATACTTACTGCTTGCAAAAAATGCAAAGGGGCTTGGCCTGATCAATTTTTTCCTGACCAATCATTTACAAAAAAAAGAGCTTTTCCCGCCACGACCGGAAATGAACAAAGATGTTTGGGTCATTTATCCTTTGGGAAGCATACAACCAAACGAACTTGGCGAGAATGAATTGATCGGCGTACAACTTTCAGAGATCAATAAACTTTTTGGAATAGATACTGCAAATTATTCAACACGTTTTGTAGTACGGCATCCCGTAACATTTAAAAATAAGATACATTATAACCTGCATCGGTTGCTGCGTGCAATCGATCATAATATTTTGCTTAGCCAGCAAACGGCGGAACAAGTAGCTGCGCCAACTGAAGAATTTGTATCACCTGCCTTTATTTTTAATGCCTTCCGTAATCATCCGCACATAGTTACCAACACGCTGCAGGTGATTGATAGCTGCCAGTATGATTTTGATTTTAAACAGAGTAAGAATAAAAAAGTATTTACGGCTACAGAAAATGATGATTGCATATTGTTGGAAAAATTGGCGATGGACGGCATGCGGTATCGTTATGGATCAAACAATCGTGAAGCCGAAAAAAGGGTTAGAAAAGAATTACGCATTATAAGCGAAATGCGCTTTAATGTATATTTTTTAATTACGTGGGATGTGATCCGGTATGCGCAAAGCCGTGGCTTTTATTACGTAGGGCGGGGTAGTGGCGCAAATTCTATTGTTGCATACTGTTTACAAATCACTGATGTTAATCCTATCGAACTTGATCTTTATTTTGAACGTTTTCTGAACCCACACCGGATTTCACCTCCGGATTTTGATATAGATTTTAGCCATAAGGATCGGGATGAGATCATCGATTATATTTTTAAACGTTATGGAGAGCAGCATGTAGCGCTGTTGGGAATGTACAGCACTTTTCAATATGGCGCTTCTTTAAGAGAACTGGCTAAAGTATTCGGACTTCCGAAACACGAAGTAGATGCGATTGCTGCAAACCCGGAGGCTACATTAAAAGAAGACAAAATTCAAAAACAAATATTACGCTATGGCGCTTTATTAAAAAACTTTCCAAATTATACCAGCATTCACCCGGGGGGCATGCTGATTTCTGAACAACCAATTTATAATTATGCAGCATTAGAGTTGCCCCCAAAAGGTTTTGCTACTACACAATTTGATATGTTCGTGGCTGATAAAATATGCTTACACAAGCTCGATATACTTTCACAGCGCGGGTTAAGTCATATAAAAGAATGCATTCAACTGGTGCGCCAAAACCGAAGCATTTCTATTGATATACACGATGTAGAAAAATTTAAACGCGACCCGCAAGTAGCTGCGCAGATTCGCCGGGGCGATACGATCGGGTGTTTTTATATCGAGAGTCCGGCTATGCGGCAGTTGCTTTTAAAACTGCGTTGCGATGATTACCTGACACTTGTCGCAGCGTCTTCTATTATTCGTCCGGGTGTTTCGCAATCAGGTATGATGCGGGCTTACATTGAACGCTTTCACCAGCCGGAAAAAATTCAATACCTGCATCCAAAAATGGAAGAACTGCTGCATGAAACCTATGGTGTAATGGTGTACCAGGAAGATGTGATAAAAGTAGCGCACCACTTTGCCGGTTTAGATATGGGCGAAGCAGACGTTTTGCGCCGGGCTATGAGTGGTAAGTTTCGTGGGCATAAACAGTTTGAAGAGATCCGGGTAAAGTTCTTTCAAAATTGTAAAGAGTTTGGTTACCCCGATGATATTGCAAAAGAGGTTTGGCGACAAATTGAAAGTTTTGGAGGTTATTCTTTTTCGAAAGCACATTCCGCTTCTTTTGCTGTTGAAAGCTATCAAAGCCTGTACCTGAAAACCTATTACCCGTTGGAGTTTATGGTTGCCGTTATCAATAACTTCGGTGGATTTTACAGCAGGGAATTATATTTTCATGAACTGCGAAGGGCCGGCGCTAAAGTGCATGCGCCTTGCGTTAATAACAGTGATGTATATACGAATATCAGGGGCAGGGATGTTTACATTGGATTTATACACATTAAAAGTTTAGAAGAGGCAACACTGCAAAAGATCATTGATGAACGCTCCGCATACGGAAGCTTTTTAAATTTATTGGATTTTATTGAACGCACTTCCATTGGCGCCGAGCAACTTAATACTTTAATACGTGTAGGCGCTTTGCGCTTTACAGGCAAGAATAAAAAGGAATTACTTTGGGAAGCGAATTTTCTTTCGCGGCGTGTTAAGCAAACTGCAGGCGCAGCACTTTTTCCTTCCAAGCCTTTGGAGTTTAAACTACCCCAATTGCATCATTCTGCCTTTGAGGATGCACTTGATGAAAAAGAGATTCTGGATTTTGCACTCTGCGATCCGTTTAAGCTGGTGGATGCCGATCTTTCTAAATTTATTAAAGCGAAGGATTTTCCACAGCATACCGGTAAATTAATTGATGTACTTGTTTATTACATAACTGAAAAGCCTTTGCGCACATCAAAAGGGCAATTAATGTATTTCGGCACCTTCATCGATAGTGCCGGCGATTGGGTAGATAGTGTGCACTTTCCGGATGTAGCGGAAAAAAACAGGTTGACAGGCAGGGGATTTTATCACATAAAAGGCAAGGTGGTAGAGGAATTTGGTGTTTACAGCATTGAAGCCAGGTGGATGCAGAAAGTGGGATTAAAACAACAATAAACTAAATAAATCTAAAAACTCCTCGCCCAGGCTTGTATAAGAAAGCAATAAAATCAAAACGGTCCTTCTCTTAAATGCTAATTTAAAAATCGTATGAATTTGGCTGACAGCTTGTTAAACGTTTGGCATTTTAAAAAAGCATGAAAG
>JAKFCI010000208.1:0-2219 GCA_036676725.1 Chitinophagaceae bacterium | reverse complement strand
GCCCGGGGTCTGGCCTCAGCCGACCCGGGAGTTAGAACATATCTTTTGTATCTTTCATCATGGCCGTTCGTACACAACATGAGCTGGAAGCAAACAGTATTTTGTATTGGATGGCATACTTAAATTCATTCGTCTTGAAATTACTGTTACTACTATTTTTTATTCTGGTTACTACCTCAAATTGCTTCTCCCGGCAAAAAGAGTTTAAATGTGCATGTTCTCAAATAGGAATTGATTCCTTATGGGCGGACAGTAATAAGATTGAATGTTATCTAATTCCTGTGCTACGGGATGTTTTAAATAAGGCGGGGGGTAAATTCTATTTATCCGTATTGGTAGCGCCTTCAATCAATAAAAGCAATGACAACCCATTATTGTACCTGCATGGCGGACCTGGAATTGCCACATTAGAAAATGTACCCCGTTATTTAAAATCAAAAACATGGAAACTGATAAGAGAAAAAAGATCACTTGTTTTTTTTGATTACCGTGGAACCGGATTTTCAGAACCGGCCTTATGTTCAGGCCTACAAGATTCACTAATTGAATTTTCAAAAAATAATATTTCGTTACAGGCAAGACAGTCTTATAAAACAGGTTTGTATAAACGATGCCGTTTGCAACTTCTATCAAAAGGGATTGACGTTTCTACCTTTAATTCCTTTCAACTTTCAGAAGACGCCGAAGCCATAAGACGATCATTACAAATAAAAAAGTGGAACGTTTACGGTGTTTCCTATGGCACTACAGTTGCACTAAATCTATTACGGAATCATGGTAAGCAGATCAGTTCTATGATTTTGGATTCTCCTTATCCTCCAAATGCACCATGGCTTGATTTTGTTCGCCCGTTTGATACTTGTTTTAAAATATTGGAAACAAAAATAGCAGCCGACCCGGTTGCTTTTTCACATTTCCCTTCTGTTAGAACTGATTTTGTAAATGCAGTAACACGGTTGAATAAAAATCCTGTGAAAATAAAAAACAATAATAGCGAGTATGATTTTACCGGAGACGACTTTGCATGGAGCATTTGGACTGCTTTGTTGAAACCCGGTGCCATTCCATTCGTTCCATTGGCAATCAGTGAAGTTGGAAAGGGGAATGATTCGGTACTATCAAAATGGGTTGTTGCATTTAATGACCCTAATGCTCATGGGATGTTTTCAGAGTTGCAGAGTAAAGCAATCTTATGTTATGAAGGAAAGCCAAAAACACAAGCTGATACAAAAGCATCACTGCTTGCAAAATATCCCGATTTTTCTTCGTTCAACATAGATTTTGAAGGAGATGTTTGCGAAGCATGGCAACCAAAAAGTGCAGGGAAACAAGTATTTGAACCCGTAGTAAGTAATGTGCCTGTATTAATATTGTCTGGTGAATATGATCCTGTCTGTCCACCTTTTTTTGGAGAGATCACTGCGAAAACGTTATCAAGTTCTACCTTTATTAATGTTCCATCTGCCTCTCATGCAGCGATTCATGTGGATGAATGCATTCAGCGTATTGCCGCTGATTTTTTAACCAACCCGGAAAAAAAACTTACTGTTGAATGCGTGAACAATCGGCCACAAATAAAATTTGTTACTGATAGTTTAATGAAAAGACTGACCGACTTTAATAAAAAGTAAGTAGCGTTTTCGTCTGCTCTGGGATCTTTCCGTCGGCCCGGGGTCTGGCCTCAGCCGACCCCCGGGAGTTAGAAAGTTCAAGCTCTTATCGAATTTAGTGGTTGCGTTGCAAAGAATTTACACTTCGTTACATTGATTTTACAACTGGAAGCAGGTTACATTATCCGCTATCACTATTGTTGCATAAATACAATTTTGATGAAGAAAGAGAGTGTGCTTCTTTTCGTACTACTGATTGCATCGACTGTTTCTTTTGCGCAACAGAGTATCCCGTTAAAGCTAAAAGTGTTTATTGATTGCAGCAACACCTGGTGCGATATGCAATACATAAGGTCGGCCATAAATATTGTAGATTTTTTGCTTGACAACGCTGCAGCCGATGTGCATGTTCTTATTACCAGCCAAAGCACAGGCAGCGGGGGAGACCAATACCAACTTATTTTCTTTGGGCAGCAATCTTTCAAAAACCAAACTGACACACTGCGTTTCAGTACAGACCCGAATGCCACAGAATTTGAAGAAAGAGAGTTGCTGTTGAAATACCTTAAAACAGGGCTTGTTCCTTTTATTGCTAAAACAGCAGCTATA
>JAKFCI010000207.1:0-4361 GCA_036676725.1 Chitinophagaceae bacterium | reverse complement strand
GTAACATCAAAATTCCCCTTTACATCAAAACTTTATAGTTGTGAAAATTGGTCGTATATCCGGCTGGAATTTAATTCCGGCCGGATATAGACTTTGATGTTTTTATGCGAATGAAATTTTGATTCAGGAAATATACAAAGGACTTGCTTTCACTCACAATTTGTATTGAACTGAAGCGAGTCCGGTAAACATTAAAAATTCAGAACGTTAGAAAATGAATAAGCAATTGTTGGGTGTATCCGTTTCTCTATTTATGTTACTTGTATCATTGCATGCGCAAAATAAGAAAGCAGGAGATATACGCTTGCCTGCTAAAGAAAAAGAAGTTGCAGTTTATACAACAGCCCAAAATACGGATTACCGTTTGACGAAAACAGGAACATTAACTTTCTTAGCAAAACCACAAATTGCAGAAGGGGATTTCTCGATTTTTGTAGATCCATCGCAAACATTCCAAACAATGATTGGCATTGGTGGTGCCTTAACAGACGCAGCTGCAGAAACTTTTTACAAACTGCCTGAGAACAAACAAAAGGAATTGCTGACTGCTTATTACAATAAAGACAAAGGAATTGGCTATACACTTGCCCGTACATCTATACAAAGCTGTGATTTTTCGAGTGAAAGTTACAGTTATGTAAAAGAAGGTGATAAAGAACTAAAAACGTTTGATATAAGCCATGATAAAAAATATCGTATTCCTTTTATAAAAGAAGCAATTGCGGCTACAGGAGGTAAGCTAACCCTGTTTGCTTCACCATGGAGCCCGCCTGCATTTATGAAAGACAGCAAAGAAGTAAAAAGGGGCGGCAAATTATTGCCTGAGTATAGACAAAGCTGGGCTGATTTCTTTGTTAAGTTTATAAATGCATATCAAAAGGAAGGCGTTCCTGTGTGGGGATTGACTGTACAAAATGAACCGGGAGCTACATCACCTTGGGAATCGTGTCAATTAAGTGCGGAAGAGGAAAGAGATTTTGTAAAAAAATTCTTGGGCCCAACCTTGAAAAAAAATGGTTTGGATAATAAAAAACTTATCATCTGGGATTTTAACCGGGATTTCGTTTATCAACGTGCAAAAACAATTTTGGAAGATCCGGAGGCGGCAAAATATGTTTGGGGTATAGGGTTTCACTGGTATGAAAGTTTTAGCAAAGAAGGACCCCGATACGATAAAGTACGTTTAGCATACCAGGCATTTCCGGATAAAAATTTACTATTCACCGAAGGCTGTATTGAACGTTTTGATACAGGCAAAATAAATGATTGGCGGATGGGAGAACGATACGGCGAGGCGATGATTAATGATTTTAATGCCGGTACCGTTGGCTGGACCGACTGGAATGTTTTGCTGGATGAAAACGGAGGACCAAATCATGTAGGTAATCGTTGTTTTGCTCCTGTACATGCCAATACCCAAACAGGGGCTTTAATTTATACCAACATCTATTACTACATCGGCCATTTCTCAAAATTTATTCAGGTAGGAGCAAAGCGCATTTCCTGCTCATCTAACAGCGGTAAATTGTTAACAACAGCCTATCAAAATCCCGACGGGACAATTGCGGTTGTCGCTATGAACAAAACTGAGGACAGGATTAATTACTTACTGTGGATAAAAGACCATGCTGTTAACATAATCAGTGAACCCCACTCAATCCAGACTTTGGTTGTGAAGCAAAATAGCAAATAGAATTCTGAATTTAATGTGTGCACATTATCATATATTTTAGAAAATAAAAATTAAGAAGATGCCTACACGCAGGACATTTCTAAAACAGGCAGGTTTACTAACATCTTTTGCTTATATAAACCCTTCGTCGCTATTTGAAGTAAAGTATAAGTTGGGGTTGCAACTTTATTCTATTCGTGATGCAATTGCAAAAGATGTGCGGGCCACCATGAACCAAATTGCAGGGTTTGGTTATGAGGAGGTAGAAACCTATGGTTTTAATAAAGGTTATTGGGGACTTGATGCAAAAACAGCAAAGAAGGTTCTTGACGATAACAATATCACTACGGCATCAGGTCATTATGATTTTGACAAATTTTTGCTGAATAATGCTACCGAAGATGATTTAAAAAGATATGTGGATGAGATTATAGAAGGAGCACATGTATTGAAACAACAGTATATTGTATGGCCCTGGCTTGATCCCTCCCTACGGAGCATTGATAAATTCAAACTGGTAGCGGCAACACTTAATAAAATTGGCGAACAGATACAAAAAGCCGGGCTGCAGTTAGCTTATCACAACCATGACTTTGAATTTACTGAGCATAATGGGGAAACAGGATATGATATTATTCTTAATGAAACAGATGCTTCATTGGTAAAGTTGGAGATGGATATTTATTGGGTAGTATATGCGTCTAAATTCAAACCGCATGAATGGTTTAAAAAACAGCCCGGACGTTTTGTACTTTGGCATATCAAGGACATGGATAAGGTAACCCGGGATTATGAAGTAATGGGTGAGGGTTCAATCGATTTTACCAGCATTATGCCTGATACAAAACTTTCAGGAGTAAAGCATATGTATGTAGAGCAGGGAAGCAATTTTAAACCTGATTCAATGAGTTGTGTAAAAAGAAGTGCCAGGTATGTGAAGGATGTATTGTTTAAATAGGAGAGATATTCAGCAAGCAATCGATAGGCTCCCTGTTTCAACAGGGGCTATTTTGATAGTATTCAAATTGATTATCATAACATGAATTAAACAACAAAAACGGAATAAAATTCGTCTTAATATGAAGCATCAACGAATTTAGATAAGGCAATATTAATCGTTAATTAGCATATTACTGAATGGTGGAAAATTTGGAAAGTAAGTTTCAAATGGTTTAGAAATAAAAAAGAGATAACTAAATCTAAAAAATGAATTGCTTATGAAATATGTAGTTTTCTTTTGGGCATTATTCTTTAATGCAATGTTGCTTTCTGCGCAGAATAAAATGGATAATAAAGGGCTAGGTGAAATGAAATGGAAATTTAAAACAAAAGGAAAAGTTTTTTCATCCCCTGCAATCTCCAATGAGCTTGCTTTTATAGGAAGTGAAGATAAAAACCTCTATGCAGTAAATATATACACAGGCATCTCTAAATGGAAGTTTACTACAAATGGTGCAATTCATTCATCGCCGACTGTCTATAAGAACCTTGTGTATTTCGGGAGCTTTGACAACTATTTTTACGCAGTTGATACACATACCGGTAAGGAAAGATGGAAGTTTAAAACAGGCGGCGAAAAACGTATTGGTGCATACGGTTATTGGGGAATGAAGCCTACAGATAAGTACTTGGAAGATCCATGGGATTGTCTTCTTTCTTCGCCTGTTGTAGATACAACGGATAGTGACCTTACTGTTTACTTCGGCAGCAGCGATGGTAATCTCTACGCAGTTAATGCAACTAATGGTGTATTAAAATGGAGATTTGCTACGAAAGGAATAGTCCATTCAAGTCCTTCGTTGTACAACGGTACCATTTATATTGGAAGCTGGGATACCTATTTGTATGCTATTGATACGAAAACAGGCAAGGAAAAATGGAAATTTAAAACCGGTTCTGAGTCAGTAAACATGAGCGGCATTCAATCTTCACCAACAGTAGTTAACGGAATTGTTTATTTTGGGGCAAGAGATGCGCATATTTATGCCCTCAATGCAAACACAGGAGAATTAGTTTGGAAATATTTTGCTGATAATTCCTGGATAATAGGTACTGCAGCAGTAAAAGATAACTTATTATATGTTGGCACTTCCGATTCGTTTTTATTGCTTGCAATAGATGCAAAAACAGGAAAAGAAAAATTCAGGTTCAAAGCAAATGGTTATATCTTTTCATCTCCCGCCATTTCCGGAACAATTGCCTATTTTGGTGACTTCACAGGGAAGCTATTCGCCGTCGATCTTAATTCCGAAGGGAAAAAATGCTCAGCGTTTTCTACTGACAGCAGAAAGAAAAACGCAGCAACCGTATTAAATAATGACCTTCTCGATTTCCAATACACTGCGAAAGGGAGAGACCTTAATAACCATGCTAACAATATAAAAGTGATGGACGAATTTTATACATTGGGTCCAATTGTCTCATCACCTTCATTGCATAATGGGGTAATTTATTTTGGAAGTGCTGATGGTTATCTTTATGCGTTGAATTTACGTTGATGGTTTATGGCCTCGAATGTTTTTTTAGATACAGTATTATAATAATCATCAGTAATATCTTACGCTTTTGTTGGTTGCTTGGCCAGCAAAGAGCTTGAAACATCGAAGGATTAATAAGTGGTGATTTTTTGCGGCAGAAATAAATCCTATGTTGGTCAGGTGAGCAACGAAGATGAAGTTTTAAAACAACA
>JAKFCI010000206.1:0-2530 GCA_036676725.1 Chitinophagaceae bacterium | reverse complement strand
AAATTCCGTTCGTTGAGTCCGCACTTGGGTTGTCAATCATTTGTCTCGCATCCATAATTGTTCTGTGCAAGCAATTGTTTCCGTATGAGTCTGTAGAATTTGGATTTGCCCCTTTGTTCAACATTAATTGCAGAAGTGAAAACGCTTTGTCAAACTTGCTTGTGTCTTTTTGCACTGTATAAGAATTAAAAATTGTCGCTCTAATACTGTCGTGCAAAACGGGTGCTGTCCATTCATTTACTTCGGATGTCTCCATGAAATTTACATCTGCACCTTGTTCTATTAGAAATTTAGCAATGTCAAAGTTGCATGTTTTGAATGCCACTTGAAGGCCTGATTGCCCGTCGTCTTTTTTAGGTGGTGCGACATTGCAAACTGTCAAATATTCTTTGTCAGAATTTATAAGCTGTGATACTTTATTTAAATCGCTGTCAGCAATGGCTTTGAAAAATGTTTTGATGTCTTTCTTTGTCATAGTGAAGAATGTCCGTTAAAGTGACGCACAACGTTCACAGCTTTGCGGTCGGCGGGGCAATTCTTTTACGTCGCCCCTGGCGACGAATGCTGAACATTGTAACTAAAGATAAAAGTTTATTCAAAAGCTTAATAGATAAATGTCAGCCAGCACAAAAGCTAAATATAATTACTGGTGATGACCGACGCTTTGCGTCGCCCCCGCTGCCGCAAAACTGCATGTTGTGTGCAGTATCATGTCTACTTAAATTGGCGACACTCCACTAGCAAGAAAGTATTGATACTCTTTACCGGTTTTGTCAATATAAAAGAAAATACCAGTTACCTGCGGGTCATCAATTCTAAAAAAGTACCATTGTTCTTTTTCAAACTCCAAAGGGCATGTTGTAAACCTCTTGTCCCCAATACTCCATAGCAATCTATTTATTTTTGTTGAGTCCGTTGTTCGTCGTGATAAACCTTCGTGAATAAATGGTATAATGATATTTTCCTCTGTCCACCAGTACTTGCCTTCTTTTTTGAAATAAATTTTGTCTGGTGGTTCTGGCGGTTTGTTTTTAGGATGATCAATACCACATGATGTCCAGTAAGTAACAGTATATTTTATTGGATACTCTTCACTGCCAAAAGAGTCAACTTTAAGTTTTTCAATTGTTACTCCATTAATAAAATCTCGATTGGTCGCAATATAGTCTTTTGTTATTGTCACCTTAGGCGGTGCAAAAGCACTGAAAAAATAGTATAAGAAATAAAGTCCGCCTATAACAAATAGTGCTATTGCCGAAAGAATTATGATGATTGTCTTTGTTGTTCTTGTCATTATGAAAGTGTCAGCATATTGCACACAACACAAATATATATGATATAAGATGCCGTATCTTAAAAATTTCATAATTGAAAGTCAATAGTTTAGTGTTCAACTTTTTGTATTGTTGTTAGTACAATCCGATTTACCAATCAACACCTCCCTCGTTCATTAAATCATCTAACGGACTTATAATATTCACCAATTTCTGCTTGCTTACATGCAAATAACGTTCAGTGGTTCTTATATCAAAATGCCCAAGCAGGTCTTTAATGTATTTAATATCGGTTCCTTTGTCTAACAAATGGGTAGCAAAACTGTGTCGCAAACTATGGATTCCTACGTCCTTCATAATGCCGGCTTTTTGTTTCGCTTTTGCAAAAACCTGCTGAATGGTTCTTGTAGGGTAGCCAGAAAATGTTTGCTCCGATTCAAACAGATATACTGTTGGCTTAGGCTTGTATTCCGCAATATATTTCCGTAAAATATCCAGCAAAATTGGGCTCAGGTTTACATACCTGTCTTTCTTGCCTTTGGCCCGTTGAATAAGAATTTGCATCCGCTTGCTGTCAATATCTTTAATTTTCAGGTTAGCTATTTCACTTACACGTAAACCTGCACTATAGGCTGTAAACAGCATGGCTTTGTGCTTCTTATTCGTGAGGGCATTAAAAAGCTTTCGGAGTTCATTCTCGTTTAATAACTTAGGTAGTTGCAGGGGTCGTTTAGGTCTTGGTATCTCCCAAAAAAACTTCTCTCTCTTTAATACCTGCTCAAAATAAAACTTCAAAGCATTTAACCTGCTGTGCAATGTGTTTTCCGATAGTTGCAGTTTAACCACACAATAAAGCATATAACGCTTCAGGTGTTCCGGAGTTAAGTCTTGTGCCTGGATATCCTTTAACAGTTGCAGTAACTGCATAAATTCATTACGGTAAGTTTGTAATGTACTGTTACTGTATTTTTTTAAAGCCAGTTGCTCTACATACAGCAACAGTTGCTTTTTGTTGTTGGGCGAAAGTTTTACTGAACTGTACTGTATTTTTTGTTGTACAATGCTTAAGACTGTTGCAGGCTCAAGTCCGCATCTTTTCCGGTTCTCATCTGTATCAGGAATGTGCCAGCCTTTTAGTGTGCTGCTCCAGCTTGCACCAGGCACTTTTTTAATACGTTCATTCCATGTTACGTTGTGAGCAAACTGCAACAGAATACGGGGTCTGTTTCTATGTGTAATTAGTTGATATGAGATGT
>JAKFCI010000205.1:0-18920 GCA_036676725.1 Chitinophagaceae bacterium | reverse complement strand
AGGTTTAAATGCAATACCCAATCCCCTAATCTACGACCTTTGCCAACTTATGAATAGGGATGAAAGGATCTTATTAACCTTGCTGGCATCGATAAACTTCACGCATATTTTAGATTTCATGATCATGATGCCATTAGGTAATTACCTGATGCCTTATTTTCACATATCACCCCAACAATTTACTTTGCTTGTAGCCGCTTACACGTTGAGCGCCGGAACATCTGGCTTTATTGCTGCTTTTTTTGTTGACAGGTACGATCGAAAAAAAATATTACTAATAGGCTACAGTGGTTTTTTAATAGGTACCATAGCTTGCGGTTTTGCTCCTTCTTTTCATTTGCTTTTAGCTGCCAGGATATTGGCAGGATTGTTTGGAGGTCTTATTGGGGCTCAAGTGTTATCAATTGTATCCGATGTATTTATTTATGAGCGAAGAGGCGCAGCCATGGGTGCTGTTATGTCTTCCTTTTCTATTGCTTCAACAATTGGTGTTCCATTTGCACTTTACCTATCTAATATATTTTCGTGGCATGCTCCATTTTTATTAGTTGGGTTTTTAGGATTTATTATTATTCCCTTGATTTATAAGTATGTACCTGCAATGGATGCACATATTGCAGTAAAAGATGAAATGGCAAGCAAGTTTGAAGTAATAAAAACAGTTTTAAAAAGCCCGCAACAACGAATTGCTTTGCTATTTTCCGGAATGATCATGATGGGTCATTTTTTAATTGTTCCCTTTATCAATCCTTACCTGGAATTTAATTTAGGTTACTCAAAACAACAAACGCCAATGGTTTACCTGGTTGGTGGTATAGCCGCTTTCTTCGCTGCAAATCTGCTGGGCAAAATAAGTGACCGTTATGGTAAATTAAAAGTATTTACAATTTGCATTTTATTGTCGTTGCCACTTGTAATCGTACTTACAGAAATGCCCGTATTAAATTTCGCAATTGTACTATTGTTCTTTGCCTTGTGGTTTGTTTTGGGTACTGGGCGTGGAGTTACAGCACAAGCTATGGTGAGCAACGTGGTTGAACCTCAAAAACGCGGCAGCTTTATGAGCTTCAACAGCAGCATTCAACAATTAGGTACCGCTGCTGCTTCACTTATAGCAGGCTTTATTGTTTTAAGTGGTGAAGGTGGTAAGATTTTCAGGTATGAATGGCTAGGATACCTGAGTGTATTTATTTTATTGATCTGTGTTTTTATTGGACATAAAATTTTCAAACCATTGGATAAAATAATCATTGTTCCGCATTCACCCGAAGTGCTCCGTGACCCATCGTTATAAAACCCTGAATACCGGGTAAAGCATATGTGCCGGCTCGTAATAAGGTGAATTTTGATAAACGAAATTTAACTGGGCTCCAGCATTTTTTGCAAAAGCTGAATCACTTACTTTTCGTTGTTCCAATTTTGTTTTTACGTCAGGATTATTTTTTAAAAATTCCGTTGCTGTTTCTTCAAAAACGTAGGAAGAATAACCTTCTTTTTGTCCAAGTACGCCGTCAAAAAAATTCCAGGTAAAATAACTGTCCTCGGCATTAGGCTCCAAAGTTTCAATTAAAAAACGATTAGCGACCTGGTTCATTGGAATGTAATAATCGCCTTTTCTAAATTTAATTTGTTTTATGCTTTTTATGATCCTTGTATTGTTGTTCGGATGGTGACTTTCAAAAGGTCGTGGAGATGCTTGATAAGACTCAATGCGATAAGTTTCCACTTCAATAGATGTATCTTTTTTAAGAGCCAACATGTGAACCTTATTTGCTTTTAACCTGTCAATTACTTTCCACCATCCTTGCGGAATGATATAGGCTTTTGGTTTTTTAACCGTTAATGTATCAGTATACACATTGTAAAACGGAACCTTTTTTTCAAAAGGTTTTGAACGATCATAATATAACCTTGGCAAACCGGATATGGAACTCGGCTTATGCCCGGATTCATATCCTTTAAAAGTGATCTCGCTGAATTTATTTCTGTCCCATTTCCAACCAATCGGAAATTCATTTTGCGTTATGTTTCTTTTTTTTGTTTCTGCTCTTAAGCTAGAAATTTTTGTACTGTTTGCAGTTGTAAATTCAATAAAACTTTGCATTAAAGCATAAGTAGCTTTAACCCTTTGATCATAAGATTTTAGCATATGCGTTTCCGGTACAAAAGCAAATACATTCCATAGTGCTGCATAGCCGCTGCTGTATCTCGGGCTGTCCCAAAACTCGTTCCAACCCTGGTCAGGTGTTTCGCCAAAATGATTGACATAAGGCACAAGATCAAACCCTTTCTTCTTCATTAAAGAATATAAAGCGGGTTCAAATTGCTGATTAATAAATTGTCCCATTGCGCCACCCAGTTTATTATATTGGGTGGTTATCAGGGTCATTACGTGCTGGTAATCGGCGCCATTGCTTACATGGTTGTCAACAAAAATATCCGGGTCTAAAAAGTGAAAGATCTTAGTGAACGTCAAGGCTTCCTTTGAATCATTTTTTATAAAATCCCGGTTTAAATCAAGATTTTGAGAATTACCTCTGAAGCCAAATTCTTCCGGTCCGTTTTGGTCAACCCGGTAATTTGCACTGCGGTTTAAAGCACCGCCGATATTGTATACCGGGATAAATGCTAAAACAATATTGGCAGGCAAAGTATATTTTTTTTGAATGATGTCTTTTACTAAAAGCATGCTTGCATCTATTCCATCTGGTTCACCCGGGTGAATGCCATTATTAATGAAAATGATGTTCTTCTTTTTCTTTTTTATTGAAGGAATAGAAAAGTCCTTATCTGCAGAAACCAGGACCAGGTGTAAAGGAAAACCAGCATCAGTGGGACCCATTTCCATCATTTTTACAATAGGAGAAACGGCATCGGCTTTTTTCCACCAATCAATAATTTCTGCATAGGTCGGTGTCTGCTTTCCATTAGAAGTTTCAAACCTGGTAGTTAGTAATTGTGCGAAGGAGACATTAAAAAATAAGAGACAGAAGAAAACGAGGGTTGCACGCATGAAAAATGTATTAGGCCTAAAAATAAAAAAAGGCGACCTAAAAGGACGCCTTCAAATTATGTAATAAAAAGATTTACGCAACAGCGTTTACTCTTCTTGTAAGTTTACTTTTTAAGTTGCTTGCTTTATTCTTGTGAATTACACCTTTTTTTGCAAGCTTGTCAATCATTGCAACAACAGTAGGCAATTTTTCACCGGCAGCAGTTTTTTCACTAATATCTTTCAGGTCACGTATGGCATTACGGGTGGTTTTACCATAGTAACGGTTTCTTTCGCGACGTTTTGCGGCTTGACGCATATCTTTCTTAGTAGCCTTATGATTAGCCATGTTCTTTATTTTGGACGGCAAAAGTATAGAAATATTTCTGATTTATCGTTTTCTAAAATCTGTATTTTAAAAAATAAGTAATAATACAGGCAGTTTTATGATATTGTAAAGGTTCTATGTCAATTTTTATCAACGGATTTTCAAATATCTTTTTTAAACAAGAATTGTTAAACGTAAAAATAATCTGTTAGGGCAAAATCCATGCTTTAAAGGGTGGTATATTTGCCTACCAAAAATCCAAACGCTCATTCATGAAGGATTTCTCTTATATCACTAATTCGCACCCGGCCTATATTGAAGGTTTATACAAAGATTTTATTCAGAACCCTGAAGGTGTTGACCCTGAATACCGTAAATTTTTTGAAGGGTTCGATTTTGCCCTGGCAAATGGGAATGGAAGTGTAGCTCCTGCGGCCCCAGCAGCGTCAGCTATTGGTAGCGAGCAGCTTGCAAAAGAATTTGCCGTATACAACCTTATTCTTTCTTATAGAAAAAAAGGTCATTTAATTGCCAAAACAAATCCCATCAGGGAGCGTAGAGACCGCGGCGCTAACCTGGAATTAAAATATTTTGGTTTAGGAGATAGTGACCTGGAGCAAACTTTTGCTGCCGGCCGGTTTGTTGGATTGGGTACGGTAAAATTATCCCAGATCATAGATCGATTACAGAAAGTATATGCGAAACATATTGGTATTGAATACCAGTATATTTTAATCCAGGAAAGAATTGATTGGCTTGAAAAAGAAGTTGAAACAACTTTGATGCAACCCATGGAACTGGAAAAAAAACGTCGTATCCTGGAAAAATTAAACCAGGGTGTGATCTTTGAAAAATTTCTTCATACAAAATATATAGGTCAAAAAAGATTTTCATTAGAAGGTGGAGAAACAACCATTGCTGCACTGGACGCAATTATTGATACGGCTGCTGAAGGTGGTGTGAAAGAAGTGGTTTTAGGAATGGCGCATCGGGGAAGGTTAAACGTTTTAGCTAACATTTTAGGCAAAACCTACGAGCAAATATTTAGTGAGTTTGAAGGCACTTCAATACCCGACCAAACAATGGGCAGTGGTGATGTGAAATACCATCTTGGTTTTAGCAGCGAAGTACAAACCTACAGTGGGAAGGAAATTCATTTAAAACTAGCGCCAAATCCTTCGCACCTTGAAGCTGTTGATCCTGTTGTATTAGGATATGCACGTTCAAAAGCCGATGTTTTATACAATTCAGATTTTGATAAAGTATTACCCATTTTAATTCATGGTGATGCCTCTGTTGCAGGTCAAGGCATTGTTTATGAAATTTTGCAAATGAGTAACCTTAAAGGCTACTATACCGGTGGTACCATTCATTTTGTAATTAATAACCAAATAGGATTTACAACAGACTTTGATGATGCAAGAAGTGCCGATTATTGTACATCGGTTGCGGCCATGGTGCAAGCACCTGTTTTGCATGTAAATGGAGATGATCCTGAAGCCGTTGTTAAATGCGTTGAAATTGCTACCCGGTACAGGCAATTTTTTAATTCAGATATTTTTATTGACATGGTATGCTATCGCCGCCATGGACACAACGAAGGCGATGATCCAAAATTTACGCAACCACAACTTTATGCGTTGATCGATAAACATATTAATCCACGTGAAGAATATGTTCAATTCTTATTAAAAAATGGCGAAAGCGGTGCACAGGAATTGGCAAAAGAAATGGAGAAAAAATTCTGGACCGATCTGCAGGAAAGGTTGGATGAATTGAAACAAAATCCATTACCATATAAACACCAACCACCTGAAGTTGCCTGGAAAAGTTTACATAGGGCAACACCAGAAGACTTTGATACTTCTCCAAATACCGCCATTAGCGAAGAAGATTTTAAAAAAATATTTAGTGGTTTAATGAAGGCCCCCGAAGGTTTTGTGCCATTGAGAAAAGTTGAAAAAATATTAAACGATAAAATAAAATTATTTGAAGGTGAACAAAAAGTTGACTGGGCAACCGGCGAATTGTTGGCTTATGCAAGCTTGCTAATTGAAGGCAAAAATGTAAGAATGAGCGGGCAGGATGTGAAAAGGGGTACTTTCTCTCACAGGCATGCTGTTATTTACGACGAGAATAATAAAGAATACAATCGTTTAAACAGTATTCAGGAAAAGCAAGGAAAATTTAGAATTTATAACTCTTTGCTAAGCGAATATGCAGTACTTGGTTTTGAGTATGGCTATTCAATAGCGAACCCGGATACACTGGTGCTTTGGGAAGCACAGTTTGGCGATTTTGCAAACGGTGCGCAGATCATTATTGACCAGTTTATTTCCTCTGCAGAAACCAAGTGGCAGCGCATGAGCGGTGTTACACTTTTATTGCCACATGGTTACGAAGGTCAGGGCCCGGAGCATAGCAGCGCCCGGTTGGAAAGATTTTTACAAATGTGTGCTGAATTAAATATGGTGATTACCAATATTACTACAGCTGCAAACTTATTCCATGCGGTGCGCCGGCAATTGACGTGGAACTTCCGTAAGCCTTTGATCAATTTTTCACCGAAAGCAAATTTGCGCCTGGCATCAACTTACTCGCCTATGTCGGATTTTACACAAGGTGGTTTTAAAGAAGTAATTGATGATGTATTTGTAAAAAATGCAACAGAAGTTAAAAAGGTTCTATTCTGCAGTGGAAAAATATATTTTGATCTTGCAGAACGCCAGCAAAAAGAAAACAGGCAAGATGTTGCAATAATAAGAGTAGAACAAATTTATCCTTTGCCATTAAAACAATTGGAAGCTTTGTACCAAAAATACAACAGGGCTACCTGGTTTTGGGTGCAGGAAGAGCCTTTAAATATGGGTGCTGCCTCTTTTCTGCAAATGAATTTAAAGAGCATTAATTACGGAATCATAAGCCGCCAGCAGAGCGCATCTACAGCTAGTGGTTTTAGTAAAGTGCACGGACAAGAGCAGGCGGAAATTATTAATACGGCATTCTCAATTTAATAATTTAGCTAACTGTAAATATTGCTGAATAGAATTGTTAACGTACAAGTGAGTGACACAAGGAAAGATGATTATTGATCTAATGCTAGTATAAAAACTAAAATCACAAATCGTAAATAAAATCGAATGATTGAAATTAAAGTTCCAACGGTTGGCGAATCGATAAGCGAAGTATCATTGGTGAAATGGTTGAAAAAAGATGGCGATTATGTAGAGCGTGATGAAGTGATTGCAGAACTTGAAAGTGAAAAAGCAACTTTTGAAGTGAATGCAGAACAAGCCGGCATTTTAAAAACAGTTGGTAAAGAAGGTGATACTTTAAAGATTGGTGATGTGGTAGCACAGATAGATGAAACAGCCGCAAAACCAGAAGGCGCGGCACTACCGGCTGTTGCACCAAAGCAGGAAGCAGCACCAAAAAAAGAAGAAGTAAAGGCACAGCCGCAAGCCGCTGCACCTCCAGCTGCTACTGATGTAAAAGCTTCACCGGTGGCATCGGCAATAATTGCAGATAAGAAAGTTGATCTAAAAAATATACAGGCAAGTGGCTATAATGGCAAAATATTAAAGGATGATGTTTTGGAAGCCTTAGCCAACCCAGGCCGCAAGCCGGGTATTGTTGCATTTGGCAGGGAAGATAGGGTGGAGAAAATGTCTAACCTACGCAAGACCGTTAGTCGCAGGTTGGTAGAAGCAAAAAATACAACGGCCATGCTTACCACTTTTAACGAAGTGGACATGAGCAAGATCATGGCGATTAGAACAGCAAACAAAGACAAGTTTAAAGAAGCGCATGGCGTTAACCTTGGCTTTATGAGCTTTTTTGCAAAAGCAGTTTGTTTTGGATTGCAGGAATGGCCGGCAGTGAATGCTTACATTGATGGCGATTCAATTGTTTACCATGAATATTGTGATATATCAATTGCCGTTTCTGCGCCGAAAGGTTTAGTTGTACCTGTAATTCGCAATGCAGAAAGTTTAAGCATGTTTGAAATTGAAAAGAAGGTAGTTGAACTGGCTACCAAAGCCCGGGACAATAAATTGTCAATGGAAGAAATGCAGGGTGGAACTTTTACAATTACCAATGGCGGTGTTTTTGGATCATTAATGAGTACACCCATTATTAATATTCCGCAATCTGCAATTTTGGGTATGCATAAAATCCAGGAACGTCCTGTTGTAGTAGACGGGCAAATTGTTGTGCGCCCCATGATGTACCTCGCCCTAAGTTATGATCACCGCATTATTGATGGCAGGGAGTCGGTAAGCTTTTTGGTTCGTGTAAAAGAATTATTAGAAAACCCTGAGTTATTATTGTTTGGTAAAGACCCAATAAAGGCTTTATTGCAATTATAATTTTTAAGGTTCAAAATATTTGTAAAGCGTTTGTGATGCACAAACGCTTTTTTTATGGATGGCCATTATTTGAGATGAAAATTTTTTACACAAATTGATTATGGATACATAATTTTTAAATCGGTTTATTTACAATTATGTTTGCTGTAAATGAGCCGTTTTTTTTCATACCTCAATTCGGCAACTGCAATTTTGCAGGAATATAAAGGAGAAGAGCCGTTTGCATCCTTCCTGAAAAAATATTTTGCGCTCAATAAAAAATTTGGTTCTAAAGATCGAAAGCAAGTGGCACATCTATGCTATTGCTTTTTTCGTTTAGGTAAAATGCTGCTGGCGTTGCCAGTTTCGCAAAGGATCATTGCTGGCTTATTTATTTGTTCTACCGAACCCAATCAAATATTGGAAGCATTGAACCCACATTTAAACCAAAAAACAGGGTTAACCTTCAAAGAAAAGTGTATTGTATTTGAGAGCTTGATTACAGAAATTTTTCCATGGAAAGAAGAATTGACGGGTAAGATTGAATACGAGAATCTTTGCCAATCAATGTTGGTTCAACCCGATTTATTCATTCGCTTACGTTCGGGCAAAGAAGCTGTAGTAAAACAAAAATTAGAATCAGTAAATTTTGATTACAACGAAGAAACATCTTCTTGCATCAGGTTGCCTAATTCAACCAAAGTTGATGCAATTATCGAGATAGATAAAGAGGCTGTTATCCAGGATTACAATTCGCAAAGAGTTTTTGAATTACTGCAAAAACAAAAAGTATCTTTTAAAGACGGATTCAGGGTATGGGATTGTTGCGCAGCAAGCGGAGGCAAATCTATTTTAGTAAACGATCTATTTCCGAAAATAGAACTTACTGTTTCGGATGTGAGAACTTCGATCCTGCACAATTTGCAAAAGCGATTTTCAATTGCAGGTATTAAGAATTATAAAAGCTTTGTTGCAGATCTTTCGAAGGAAGCAGCACAAATAAAACCAGGGTTCGACTTGATCATCTGCGATGCACCATGTAGTGGCTCGGGTACCTGGAGCCGAACACCGGAACAACTTTATTATTTTCAAAAGGAAAAAATTAACTACTATTCTGAACTTCAAAAAAAGATCGCAATCAATGCAATTAACTCCTTACAAAAAGGTGGTTACTTTCTATATATTACTTGTTCTGTTTTTGAAAAAGAAAACGAAGGCGTTGTAGAATTTTTATTACAACAAACCGATTTGCAATTGCAAGGAATGGAGTACTACGAAGGTTACGATATAAAAGCAGACACTTTGTTTGCAGCTTTATTGCGTCTATAATTTCAATAATTCACGGGTGCCAATTAATTTCCCTTCGCCATATACCGAAACAAAATATTTTCCTGTTGCAATGTTTCCTGTTGGTAAAGGGATAACTACGGTTCCGGCCTGCTTCGTCTGATTTAAAATAATTAAAGCTTGTCCCAACAAGTCAGTTATTTTAATTTGCAAACTTTGTATACTAGTTGGTGTTGAAATTTTAATAGAAGCCTGTCCTCTTGTTGGATTAGGTTGAAGTACTATAATGTTTTCATTGCTGATTACACATGTCTGCACTAAATTAATACTTACGGTATCTATATAATCTGAACTTAAGGTAGCTGCGGCGGTATCAATAATTTGCCGGATGCGATAGGTAATGTTACCAGCAGGTGTATTTTGTAGATCATCAACAAATGTATAATGCTGCGTGCTGAAATTTGATCCTGTACCAAAGCGTTCACTGATCTTGATAAAGTTTGTTTCGCCAGGTCCTTTGCGTTCTATTTCATATTTCATGGTAGCTACATCCTTGCTTGTCCAGTCAATACTAGCTTTACAATTTGCAATGTCGACCACGGCTGATGAAAATTCTTTAACCAATTGCATAAGTGCCTTCTTTACATCTGGAATGCCATAACCAATTCTATCATTTGGTGTATTGGCAATACTACCGGACTGGCGCAAAGTATTTATGATCTTTATGTTATTATACTCCGGGAACCCTTGCCACAAGCAGGTTGCAAGGCCTGCAATATTGGGGCAAGCAAAAGAAGTTCCATTACCAGATACAATAGTATTATTTGGATTTTGAATTATGGTTCCTTGACCAACAGAGGCAACATCTGGTTTTACTTGTCCATCTGCTGAAGGTCCATAACTTGAAAAATTGGCAACAACACCAGTTGAATTAACAGCACCGACAGCAATTACGCTATCGCCATCTGCAGGTGTAATTATATAGTGCCATGAATTATTACCTTCATTGCCTGCCGCTATCACAGATAGAATTCCTTTTTTGGCAGCGAGGTCCGCAGCAATAGCGGGCATTGTTTTATTGCCATTCATGTCTGCATAAACATGGTTATACGCCGGCGTATTGAATGCACCCTGGAAAGTGTAATAACCTAATGAAGATGAAATTACATCGCCACCGGCGCTATCAAGTTTTTCAGCACCACAAACCCAATTATGTTCTTCTATAGGGTATTCAGTTGCAGCTTCCTCCGTGCGGAAAAGATAAAAGTTTGCTTTTGGTGCCGTGCCTACAAACTGGCCGGGAATATTCGATGCGATTACAGAAAAGCATTGCATACCATGTGCATTGTCTTCGTTTACACTCGCTTCCCTGGCAACAAAATCATGTGTGCCTAAAATTTGGCCATTAGCCCTGGCGCTGTCAAATGCTTTTACAGTAAGGTAATTTTGATATCCTGCATCCAGCATTCCTATAATCATATTTTGACCACGCAAACCAATGTTGTGCAAGAATTGACCATTATGTATGGAAACTTGAGCGGAAGACAAACCATAGTTGAAAAAATCTGCCGTAATTTTTGAACCTGCTTGTTGGCTAACTGGTAGCGAACGTTCTTCAAATTTAGTTTCTATGGGTTCTGACGAATTATTTCTTGTTCTTGCAGCCAAAGGATTTGCAGAAAGGACAAATGAAAAACTATTGATGGCACTTAATGCATTTGCCGGGTCTGTGGTTTGAATGGAAACCTGGTTCAGCCATTTGGAAACATTAAGCACGGTAACATTCGGCACTGATTTAATGCTGTCAATATATTGTGGCGTAACGGGAAGGTCCGTACTATCTAAACCAATTGAATAACGGGTTCTGCGGTCAATACTTCTTTGCGATAAATAAGCGGAAGGATTTGTTAAAGAGAAAGGATTGCCTGCTTTATTTTTAAATTTTACCAGGTAACGTGTTGGCTGCGTTTGTGCTTTAACGTTATCCGCAAATAATATCAATAGAAAACAAAAGGCAATCTTTCTAAATAGCTTCATCAGGTTTTTAATTATGATCGATCATTGTAAGCTTTATTCCAAAACCCGCAGTATATGGAGGATTGGCGAGTGGTTGGTATTCCCAAAGAATAAATTCTTTAAATACCAGCCCGATACCTTTTGCATATTTTTCAACGCTATAACTTTTTTGGCCAAAAGCCATTTCATTTAAAAATGGATCCTTATCAACCAATGCACTTTCGCTGGTCCAGGTGCCCATTAAAAGGTTATATTCTCTACCAAACCCTACCGGGATTTCTTTGGAATTAAGGTAAGCCGGTTTATTGCTTTTATTGTAAATGGTAATTTTCTTTAGTCCGAATGTATCCAACCGCGATACATCAACATTGATACTATCGGAGGCAGTACCAATGATATAGCCAACAGAAACATTTCTTGTATAAGATATTTTATTGTTTTCGACAGTAATTCTATTTGGATAGCCCCAGGAATTATTTGCGTACTCGTAAGAGAGTGCTAATCCTTGCGGTATGATGATGCCGTTTAAAGATGCGGTTTGATTGGTTTGATTATAAATGGTAAGATTTTCGAAACCGGAATTTGGCGCAGGAACAGTTATAATGACTGTGTCTGTTGCACTTCCTCTTACATAAACTGCCTCGGTATTCAATGGAATTGTAGCTTTATTGTTTGCAATATCTACTGTGTCCATCACTGCGATTTCTTCTACTTCAACAATTTTTAAAACATTATTTATTGGTTGCTGGTTGAACTGTATGGTATCATTTACCTTTTCGTAATAATATTCCCAATCATTCATATTATCATCGTTACTAAATGTAAACATGGATTGGTAAGGCTCCCGGGCTAAATACCTGTTTCCCTTCCAGCTAAAATCAGTTGCTATTGGTGCATGCAATTTTATAGCCCGTAAATTATTCTCAATAACTTCTATTTGATCTTTGCTTGCCGTAATTATATAAGTACCATTTGGTTGCCAGGGATTTAGTCCTTCCAGGTCTCTCAGGTACCGGTAAACACGGTAACTGGGTCTTCCAAGGTTGTCGGTTATTTCTGCATTAACAACATGTTTTACCTGGTAAGAATGTGTTTCCTGGGTTCTGCCTCCATTAGTAAAAACTAAAGAGTCTAGACGGTAGGTAATATATTTTCCAACCTGGAGCGGCATATATTCCGACACGTCATCAGTCTGAAATTCTTCGGTGACTTTTTTACAAGATGTGATTGAAAATAAAATTCCTAGAAAACTAAGAAGTAATGATAAAGTAAGAAGATTTAGTTTGGCTCTCATAAGTATAAGGATTCTGGATTCGTGGATCGTTTTTAAGCGATTCATATAAGCCTTAAAACTAATTAAAAAGGTTGAAGTAGGCAAGTAGGTAAATATGAATAATGACCAATGGCAAAATCTGCCACCGGTCACCTTAAATAATATCCGGCATTCTTTGGATGATTCCGCCACCAATTACATCATTTCCTTCATAAAAAACAGCACTTTGCCCGGGAGCAATACCTTTTGCTTTGTCGGAAAATGTAACAAAAACATCGGTTCCTGTTTGTTCAATAATTGATAGACTACCCGGATCTTTATAACGGATCTTAGTAATGGCTTCCATTGGCTGTGTCAGGGAATCATATTTGATCATGTTTACCCTTGCCACCCGCATGGTTTCTTTTTCCAGGTCTGTTTCATCTCCTAGAACAACTGTATTTGTCTCCGGGTTTATTGCAGTTACATAAACAGGTTTGCCAAATGTAATATCAAGGCCTTTACGTTGCCCGATTGTATAAAATGGGTAACCCTTATGGTGTCCTAAAATCTTACCTGATTTATCAACAAAGGCGCCACCAGCCACTTCTTCCTCTAATCCCACCACTTTGCGTTTTAAAAATCCCCGGTAATCATTATCGGGTACAAAGCAAATTTCATAGCTCTCGCTTTTTTTGGCAAGTTCCGGGTAGCCAAAGTCATGGGCCATTTGCCTGATTTCTGTTTTGCGAAAGCCGCCAAGTGGTAAAAGTGTACGACTTAAAAGGTCTTGTTGCAAACCCCAGAGCACATAGCTTTGGTCCTTGGTTTCGTCAATTCCTTTGGTAATTGTATGCCGCCCATTTTGATGTTGGTAAACCGAAGCGTAATGCCCGGTAGCAATAAAATCGCAGTTAAGTGCATCAGCCCTTTTTAATAAAGCTCGCCATTTAATATGTGTATTGCACAACACGCAAGGGTTTGGTGTTCTGCCGGCAAGGTATTCGTCAACAAAATTTTCAACTACAAAATTTCCAAACTCTTCTCGTATATCTAAAATAAAATGGGGGAAACCATGTTGTACGGCAGCCATCCTGGCATCGTTAAAACTATCCAGGTTACAGCAACCCGTTTCTTTTTTCGAACCGCCGCTGGCAGCGTAATCCCAGGTTTTCATTGTAATGCCAACTACTTCGTAACCTTCTTTGTGCAGCATTAAAGCAGCTACTGTACTATCTATACCGCCACTCATGGCAACGAGAACTTTTCCTTTTCTACTCATATGTAACCTCCCTCTGTTAAAGGCATCGGCAGGGCGGCAAAGATACAACTACTAACAAACCATATTTTAACAGCGAATTGTTAAGATGCGGATATCGGCTGAAGCACAAAAATGATCGTTCCTTGCGACGCTCCTTTGTACATCAATGCAACAAGCAGCATGACGAAAGAGCCCAAATATAATTTTTTAAAGAAAAATAAGCGATTGAGTTAAGCAAAACTGCATGTATTTTGCAGCCTTTAAATGATGCTGCTACAGTATTTGCTTTAAGAATTTATTTTAGGTTAGAGCAAATAATTACTTTAAATATTATTATTATGGCAGCCATCTTTTATCTATTTTCAATTATAAATTCAATATTCAAATGAAGCAATTTGTAAGCATTTTAAGCTTAGCATTCTTTTTTTCATGTGCCAGTGATGCAACTACCCCTACCAATGTAAGCAACGATTCGACCAAAAAACCAGGAACTGCGGCAGAAGTAGCTGTTGAAAAAACAAATACAATTGACACAGCTCTTTATGACAAACTTCAAACACATTTAGCAAACGGCGATACCACAGGTCGTTGGCCGGTAAAGCATGAATATCCAGTGGCAGGTGCGGTGCTTCCTTTTAACAGGATTATTGCTTATTACGGCAATTTATACTCAAACCGCATGGGTGCGTTGGGTAAATGGCCTAAAAAAGAAATGATGCAACGTTTACTCCAGGAAGTAAAAGAATGGAACGAAGCTGATACCGTAATAAAATCAATACCTGCCTTGCATTATATATGCGTAACTGCGCAAGGTGCTCCGGGCAAAGACAATAAATACAGGTACCGGATGCCATTGGGGCAGATTGATACCATTTTAAATTGGGCTAAAGAAATTAATGCAATTGTTTTTGTAGACATACAAGCCGCGTGGAGCACATTAGGTGTTGAAGTACCATTGCTTGAAAAATATTTATCAATGCCGAATGTACATTTAGGCGTTGACCCTGAATTTAACCTTGCATACAAACAAAAAAGGCCCGGTAGCGTTGTAGGATCAATTGATGCAAAGGAAGTCAATGAAATAACCGACTACCTTGCAGGTCTTGTCAGGAAAAATAATATCCCGCCTAAGATCTTTATGATCCATCGATTTACACAAGGCATGGTAACTAATGCAGACAAAATAAAATTGCAACCCGAAATCCAGATCGTAATGGATATGGATGGTTGGGGAAATCCTGCCAAGAAAAAAAGTACTTATTACAGTTGGATCAATCCGCAGCCGGTGCAGTTTACAGGCTTTAAATTATTTTATGTAAACGATACCGAAAAGTCGGGTGAAAAAGAAATGATGTCGAAAGCAGAAGTGCTGAAATTACGTCCGATACCAGTTTATATTCAATACCAGTAATAAAAACATTTAAGATTGAAGGAAGCTTGTGGTTAAAAAGCCACAAGCTTTTTTTATGCTTATTGCATGTATTTGTAAATAACAATGTAGCTGATAACGATCAATAATAAAATGATCAGCAAGGCCATCCACAACCACGGATCGTCTTTTATATCTGCATTTTTTTTTGCTTTCTTTTTTTTGATGGTTTTGTTTTTCAGGTCGCGGTTCAACTGCTCAACGAGTAAAGACAGTTTGTGTTGGTCATTTACATTTTGCAAACCTTCCAGCGCATCCTTTTCAAAATCATCATCCATCATCCGTTTTTCAAGTTCATGCTGCTGTTCCGGCGTTAACTTTCCCTGCAGGTAAAGCAATAAAGTTTCCGCGTCTACTTCCGGGTTAAGATTGGATAATATGTCTTTTAAACTTTCTTTCATTTTTTAGATAGTCCGCTTTCTTTCATCTTTTTTTCCAACAGCAATTTTAAATTTCGCTTACCATTTTGAATATAACTTTTAACCTGCAATAAACTGTAACCTGTATGCGAAGTTATCTGTTGGTAGCTTTTTTTTTGAAGATAAAACAAAGTTACGCATTGCTTTTGCTCTTCATTTAATTCTCCAATCGCCTCTTCAAGCAGGGCATAGGTTTTTTCGTTGTTGATCAGTTCCAGCTTATCCTCTTCTTCAGTTGCCAAATGAACGCTTTCGTTGATTTCTTTTGTGTTTTTTCCATGCATATCACGCAAGCGCATCAGGCAATGGTTTTTTGCCACCATATACAACCACGATTTAAAAAAATCTATTTTGTACTTCCCGGCTTCGTTTAATACTTTCAAAAAAATTTGTTGAACACAATCTTTTGCTTCTTCTTCATTTTTTAAATATTTCATGCACACACCCAAAAGCAACAGTGTGTAGCGCTCCAGCAAAATGCCCAACCACTCACTGTTTCCATCTGCAGTATAGTAGTCTAATAAAACCGAGTCGGTAATATGGTTGTAGCGTTCTGCCTTCACAAATGGAAAATAGTTAATTTCAATTGTTCTTAATTAGTTTTATAAAATTGTTTGTTTATCACCTTGTTAAAACCAATATTAATAAGATGTTCAAAGCATTCAATTCCATAAAAAATCAAATCCATGTCCCACGCAGTTTGTATTGTTCCTGTATCGCCAATGCGCAAAGAAGCTTCGCATAGAAGTGAAATGACCAGCCAATTATTATTTGGTGAGTTTGTAGAAATTTTAAGCGAAGCAAAAGACTTTTTTCAGGTTAAATGTTTGTACGACGGGTATGAAGGTTGGTGCCAAAACACACAATTAGAACAAATAAGTGATGGCGAAATAATAGAAACGAAGCAATTTGCAAGTGCATTTCAAAATAAAATTTTAATCAATAACCAGTCTGCCTACATACCTTTTGGAAGTCCTTTGTATTATTTAGAAATGGAATCCTTTGCATGGGAAAAATTCAATGTCAACTACCTTAATTCAAAACAAAGTAGTTCTGGAAAAATCGCATTCTCTTATGATCATTTAAAAGAAATCAGTTTTCAATTTTTAAACACGGCTTATTTATGGGGCGGCAAATCGGTTTATGGCATTGATTGCAGTGGGTTTGCGCAACAAGTTTTTAAATTTTTTGGCATCAAACTTTTACGCGACGCTTATTTGCAAGCAACGCAAGGAGAAACGGTGAATCATGTTACCGATGCAATTCCTGGCGACCTAGCGTTTTTTAAAAATGAAGAAAACAAAATTACCCACGTAGGTATTGTGTTGGATAAGGGTGAAATTATTCATGCCTCAGGAAAAGTGCGTATCGATAAATTGGATGCAGAAGGTATTGTTACGAATGAGGGAAACAGAACGCATCATATACATTCCATTAAAAGAATAGCAAACTTAATTGGGTATTAAATTTTTTTGAAGAGATAAGAAAGGCCGCCAAAGGCTAATTACTTAATAGCAATTTTGTATGAGGTCAAAACTTATTTCTCTGCATTTACTTTTTAAAAAGATTTAAAATATACGTGTCCCAGTTCAACATTTTAATGGCCGTATAAAAGAGTAGAACAGCAAATATTTTTTTTATCAAGGCTTCAGAAATTACCAAAGCGATCTTACTACCCAGGTATCCACCTAAAACAAAAGCCACACTCATAATGCCTACAACCTTTAAATCAATATGTCCTTTTTGGTAATAATTCATGACCGCCAAAATGCCAACAGGTAATAATAATAAACCTAAAGAGGTGCCCTGGGCCTGCAATTGAGAGAAGCCTAAAAAAAACACGAGCGCCGGTACAATTATAATTCCGCCTCCAACGCCTACCAGTCCGCTCAACATACCAGAAGCCAGTCCTATAATAACAAGTGTGATAATAATTTGTGGATTCATAATAGTTTTTGGTTGCGGTGTCATAAGCCAAATTTCTGTTTGTATAATTCTATGGCTTCATTTATTACCTCAAAGGCTGTTGATTTATTTTGAAATTCTTTGATCTCCACTTGTTTATTTTCCAGGACTTTATATTGCTCAAAATAGTTTTTCAATTCATTAAAAAAATGTTTTGGCAATTCATCAATATCCCTGATGTAGTTAACTGATGGATCTTGTGCCGCTACGGCAATGATTTTGTCATCCGCTTCGCCACTATCTATCATTTGCATATTACCGATCACTGTGGCTTCTACCAAACATAGCGGTTGTATAGATTGCGAGGAAAGAATGCAGATATCCAAAGGATCATTATCGTGTCCTAACGTTTGGGGAATAAAGCCATAATTAATCGGGTAATGGAATGAAGAATAAATCACGCGGTCCAATTTCAATAAACCGGTTTCTTTATCAATTTCATATTTTGACCTGGAACCCTGGGGTATTTCTATTAATCCATTTACAATTGTTGGCGCATTTGGACCAAAATGGGCGCCATGCCATGGATGAAGAACATTAATTGTACGCTTCATAAAAATAATTTGTAACCAAAAAAACTAGCAAGCAAACCTAAGAATACACTTAATGCAACATAGGCAGCCATTAGTATCCATTGATCTTTTTGAATGAATAATAAACCTTCCGCAGCAAAAGAAGAAAATGTTGTGAAACCACCGCAAAAACCTACGATCAATAATAATTTTAATGATTCAGGTACACTGTTTTTTGTAAAAAGTCCCATTAATAAACCAACAAGAAAACAACCTGACAGATTTACAAGTAAAGTGCCGTAGGGGAAATAGCTAACATTAAAAGCACGCTGGCACAAGTAGCGAAGCATACTGCCTGCTGCACCGCCAACGCCTACTAATAACAGGTTGTTCATCATGGAAGTGAATCAGTTTGAGCGAATGAATATTTTAAATCCACCAGCCATGCATTATTACTTCGTACAACTTTTAAAGAATCATTTTTGTTTTTAAAAGAGTTAGAATATTGCACCACCGTTACACTGTCATTAATTGCGTTTACATTATTAATGGTGATGGAAGATTCCCTGTATCCCATCTTGTCTGCACGGGTCATGCGGTCCTTATAATTATGTTCAAATGCATCAAGGTATTGCAGGTTCACCGAATCCTGTATCATGTATCCTCTTGCTTTATCATAATCACCATCAAGAGCGGAGCGTATAAAATTACGGGCTGTTCCAATATCATCTTCTGATGATGCCGGCTGTGCCTCGTTATTGCAGGCACAAAAAAATTGCAGGAACAAAAAGCTGAATAATAGGCTTCTCATTCCTGCAAAGTAAATAAAAGCTTAGAGATAATTTTTCTAAATCAGAAATATGGAAATCGTAAGCTTGTAATCTTATGTTTTAATGTCTTTCCCTGTCATAATATCCTCTTTGTTTCCTTTCTGCTTTATGCGCTTCATCCTGTTCCATTTCCAATAGTCCTTCGGCGGTATAGGCTCTTAAAATAGCCTTTACCAACCTGTGACGTACAACATCTTCTTCGTCTAATTCTATATAGCCAATGCCATCAATATTTCTTAAAATACGACTTGCCTTTTCTAAACCACTGCGTTGGTTACGT
>JAKFCI010000204.1:0-18922 GCA_036676725.1 Chitinophagaceae bacterium | reverse complement strand
ACTTTTTTTGTTGGAATTTTATTATTACCTGCTATTTGAGCAGCAAGTTTAGCCGCTTCGTAAGCATTAATAACACCGCCAGTCTTGCTAATATCCGATAGGGCAACTGCATCACCAGTTCTGGGGGTGACTACCTTATCTTTTGGCGCAACTGCGCTGCTTTCGATTACTTGCTTAACCTGCGCTGCTGTAAGCGTAGGATAGTAAGACAAAAGGAAAGCTGCAACACCTGCGGTAACTGGTGAAGCCATACTTGTGCCTGAAGCATTACCATAGGTATTGCCACCAGGAATAGTGGAATAAATTTGATGACCCGGTGCAAAAACATCCACTTCGCTTTTTCCGTAATTAGAGAAAGAAGCCACTAAACCACCATTTTTAGGATCGCTGCTGGCACCTACAGTAAGCCAGTTTGTAGCTTTTTTAGATTCTTTTACAAAAATGGGATTTGGGAAGTTGTCAACCGAATCAACATTCGATCCATCGTTACCTGCTGCATGTACAAGTAAAACATTTTTGCTTTCAGCATATTTTACCGCATCATCAACCCAATTTTTTTCCGGAGAAAAGCTTTTGCCAAAGCTCATGTTTATCACTTTTGCACCATTGTCAACTGCATAACGGATAGCCAGGGCAATATCTTTATCATGCTCATCTCCATCAGGAACAGCACGAATAGCCATAATTCTTACATTGTCGGCAATGCCATCAATTCCCTTTTTATTTGCACGAACTGCTCCTATAATACCCGCTACGTGGGTGCCATGAAACGGTGTATTCGCCATTACGTCGTTATTGCCATAATTACGATCATTAATATCAAGCTCGTTGTCTTTTACGATCTCTGAACGGTAGGGTTTGGGCGCTTTTTCAGCTGCTTCTGCTTTTCTTTCCTGTCCGCTTAAATACTCTTTAAACTCTTCTAAGAATGACGTATTCGTCATATCCATCGTATTGTTGGCTTTAAAGAAATAAAGAAAACCTTTTTGAGCTTTTTTAACGTCATCGGCGTTTGCTGTGAAAGCTTCTAAATCTGTACCTGTATAGGATGCTTTACCAATGGCGTTGCGTAAAATGCTGTCATGTATAACAGCACCATCGTAAGCTTTTCTAAGGAAAAGAACTTCCATGGCAGCTTCTTTGCTATCGCCACCCAACACTTGTTCTTCGGCTTTCTTCCACATTTGGTAATTCTCCTGTTCTTCTTTACTTAAAGTAGAAGCGTCAGTAATATTTGCAAACTTGGTTTTAAAACGATGGTAAACGCGGGTTACTTCGTAAGAATCTTCCTTTACATTACGGCCATCTTTACCGCCAAGAAAATTCCATCCATTAATATCATCTATATACCCGTTCTTATCATCATCGATATTGTTCCCGGGAATTTCTTTTGAATTTCTCCATAAAACCGGTTTAAGGTCTTCATGAAGCGTATCAATTCCAGAATCAATTACAGCAACAATAACCGGTTGGCTTTTTTTGCCTTTTACAAATTCGTAGGCACGGTCTAAACTAATACCGTAAAAACCATCTTTTGACTGGTCTTTTAAATGCCAGCCGTTAGGAACTTCTTTAACCGAAGTTTGGGCATAGGAGGAAAAACAAATACCAAGGGTAAGAACTGCTAATCCAGACTTTTTGAAGTGATGAACCATTTGCATTGTGTTTATTTTCATTTCGTTAAACGTAAAAATATAGCTTACTCTTGATACCATTTGTGAAAGAAAACTTTTGGTAAAGGCGGTAAGTTGTTAATTAACAATTATAAATCAAATACTATGCCCTGTGCCAACGGTAAATTGTTGCTATAGTTAATGGTATTTGTTTGCCGGCGCATATATATTCTCCATGCATCGCTGCCACTTTCCCTGCCTCCGCCCGTTTCTTTTTCGCCCCCAAAAGCACCACCTATCTCTGCGCCGGAAGTGCCAATGTTTACATTAGCTATTCCGCAATCTGAACCTGTTGTTGAAAGAAACAATTCAGCTTCTCGAAGGTTCAAAGTCATGATGGAAGAAGATAACCCCTGCGGTACGCCGTTTTGAATGCTTATCGCTTCTTCAATGGTCTTATACTTCATTAAATATAAAATGGGAGCAAAGGTTTCGTGTTGTACTATTTCAAAATGTGGTAAGGCTTCTGCAACGCAAGGTTTTACAAAACAGCCGCTTTCGTAACCTGTACCTTCAACCACACCACCTTCAACCAAAAATTTACCGCCTTCTTTTTTACACTTTTCTATGGCAGCTAAATAACCATCAACCGCATGTGTATCAATCAAAGGGCCTACATGATTATTTTGATCCAGAGGATCACCAATTTTTAATTGATTATAAGCCGCAACTAATCTTTTTGTAAACGCTTCGTAAATGTCTTCGTGAATGATTAACCGGCGTGTTGTTGTACATCTTTGGCCGGCAGTACCAACTGCGCCAAAAACGCATCCCACAATGGCGATATCCAAGTCGGCATCTTTAGAAATAATAATGGCATTGTTTCCTCCTAATTCAAGTAATGATCTGCCTAACCTGGCTCCAACTGCCGCACCAACAGCTTTGCCCATTCTTGTTGAACCGGTTGCGGAAACTAATGGAACACGTTTGTCATTTGCCATTTTTTCGCCTAATTCTCTTTCACCAATTATTACCGTGCTCACACCTTCGGGCACATTATTTTTTTCAAAAACTTCGGCAATAATATTTTGACAGGCTATTGCACACAATGGTGTTTTTTCTGAAGGCTTCCAAACACAAACATCTCCGCAAACCCATGCCAGCGCAGCGTTCCAGCTCCACACAGCAACAGGGAAGTTAAATGCTGAAATAATTCCGACAATACCTAACGGGTGCCACTGTTCGTACATTCTATGTCCTGGTCTTTCGCTGTGCATGGTTAAGCCATGTAATTGGCGAGAAAGGCCGACAGCAAAATCGCAGATGTCAATCATTTCCTGCACCTCGCCATAACCTTCCTGCAAACTTTTGCCCATTTCAAAAGAAACAAGTTTTCCCAGTGATTCCTTATTTTTTCTCAATGCTTCACCAAACTGGCGAACAATTTCTCCTCTTTTGGGTGATGGATACATGCGCCATTCTAAAAAAGCCGATTCAGCTTTTTTAATTGCCTGCTCATATCCTGCATCATCGCAACTATTAACAGAGGCAATTGATTTTCCATCAACTGGTGAAAAAGAAGTTATTTTTTTACCTGACGATTTGATCCAATTCTTACCTGAACTCAAACCTTCATTAGTTTCCAGGATGCCTAATTGTTTTAATACTTCTTTCATAAAAAATTAATTTATAAAGTAAATTTTGCACCGAACATCAGCCATCGTCCTGGCATTTGTGCACCAAGCAGGTCGCTATATTGTTTATCAAAAATATTATCGACCTGGGTAAACAGCGATAACCTTGTTTTAATAACATTCAATTCAGCTTTGCTATTTAAGACAAAGTAATTATTTGACAATGTTGCTTTTATTGCCGCAGCCGATTGTGCTTCACGTTTTTTATAAAGCCCATTCACACTTAAATTTAATAGGGGCGTTGTAAAAACCACATTAAAATTTGTTAGAAATTTTGCAAATGAAGAAAGGTAAAAAGCAGAAGCGCCAGCAGTACCTGAAGCATCAGTCCACACCGCACCTACATTTGCCCAGATGGAGTTTTTTGTATTGAAATTATGATTGTATTGAATGTCCGCTTCTAAACCAACAAAAGTTACTTCCGCAATATTTTTTGCCAGTGCATAACTTCCTGTTGGAGTTAAGTTTTGTTGTCTTGGCATTTCATCGTATGGGGTCAGCACGTAGTCAATAAGTTTTTTGTGAAAGCGTTGAAAAAACGTACCGGATATTTTTAATTTCTTATCAAGAAAATAATCCGCGCCGGCTTCATAACTGAAAGATTTTTCCGCTTCCAGACCAGGATTTCCTATTCTGCCACTTGTAACCAATGCTTTGTTGTAATTATTATAGCGTTCTGTAAAATCCGCATCACGTATGGTTTTGCCAGCGCTTCCTCTTAATTGTAATTTAGAAATTTTATAAGAAAGCGCTACCTGGGGCACCATTTCCATTCCTCTTAGTTCATTCCAATCACCACGTAAAGCGGGTGAAATATTAAAATTTGCAATTGGATTGTAATTCAATAGTACAAAACCTGCAACCTGGTTTTCGTTGTGGTTGCCCCTGTCATTCGAATGGATACTTCTATTTAAAAATTGGGCTCCAGTATTAATGATGGTTTTGGAATTGAATCGATGTTCATTCTGCACAAGAACCTGCCACAGTTTACTTTTATTTTGATTTGGTGTTGCAACTGAATTAAATGCATAACGATCATCACCTGTTTTTAAGCCGGCATCTACACTAAAGCGGTTATTTTCTTTTTGGAATAATAAATTAAAATGGTTCCAATTTGATTTTACCCGTTCAATTGCAGTATCAGAAGCAAATGTTGTATAAAAGTTTTGGGCAGAAAATTTCCTGTCATCATAACTTGATCGCAGTGCAATGCGCAAATTTTCATTTAAATAATGACTGGCTGAGAGGCTTGCGGTATTAATATTGAAAAAGCCTCTGGTGCCTCTTTGCTGTTGCCCGTCGGTGTTGTTGGTAATAAATCCACCAGACAAAGCCGTAGAACCATTGCTTATGATTCCCCCGGCTTGCGCATTTAAAAGATCATAATTACCACCAGTAATTTGAGCTAATACTTCTTTAACTTTTGTTCCTTTTTTCGCTGCAAAACTTTTTGTTATGATATGAATGACGCCGCCTACTGCTTCGGATCCATAAAGTGCAGAAGATGCACCTTTTAAAACTTCAATGCGATCGATTTCTGAAGGAGCAATGGGTATGTAACTGTTGAAATGCCCGGTAACAGGGTCGTTCAACCGGATGCCGTCAAGTATTATCAGTACTTGCTGAAAAGTACCTCCACGCATTACAATATCACTTTGTGCCCCCATAGGTCCGCGTGACTGGATTTCAATCCCGGGAACATAACGCAATAATTCATCGATAGAATTTACAGGAAGTCGGTTAAAACGATCGCCTTTAATTACAATAATATTGCGGCCGGTTTTTGAAGCATTGACCGGGGTTAAAGAGGAAGTAACTGTTACAGGATCGAGATCGATTTCTTTTGATTGGCCAAAGCTTACAAAAGAATAAATCAGTAATGAACTTAAGCAAATGAGCGCCTTAATTAAATACATTATCCAGTTTTGAAGCCGCAAATATAAAGGGTAAGAATCAAGGCAAATTAATAAGACTCTGCATCGGTAGGGAATCCGCCACCTTTTACATCTTCGATATATTGTTTTACTGCAGCGGTTGCCTGCTCGTGGATGTTTAAATATTGCCTTAAAAAACGTGGTTTAAATTCAGTATTGATGCCCAGCATATCGTGCATGACCAATACTTGCCCATCGCAGTCTTTCCCGGCACCTATACCTATTGTTGGAATAAGTAAACCATCGGAAACCTCCTTAGCCAGGCTTGCGGGAATTTTTTCTAACACAAGGGCAAAACATCCTGCCATTTGCAATAAAGAAGCATCATTTTTTAATTTATTTGCTTCACCTTCTTCTTTTGCACGAACATTATAACTTCCGAATTTATATATGGATTGAGGTGTTAGTCCAAGGTGCGCCATAACCGGGATGCCCGCAGAAATGATTCTTTTTACTGATTCTAAAATTTCTTCACCACCTTCTAATTTAATAGCATGTGCACCGGTTTCTTTCATAATGCGAATTGCTGATGCCAAAGCAATATCGCTGTTTGATTGATAAGCACCGAAGGGAAGATCAACAACGATCAAACATCTTTTGGCTGCACGTACTACTGAAGATGCATGATAGATCATTTGGTCTAAGGTAATGGGCAAGGTAGTTTCGTGCCCCGCCATTACATTTGAAGCAGAATCGCCAACAAGGATGATATCAATACCGGCTTCGTCAATAATTTTTGCAAAAGAAAAATCATAAGCAGTGAGCATAGAAATCTTCTTGCCCGAAGCTTTCATTTTTTGTACAGTAGCAGTAGTTATGCGTTTTACTTCGGCAGCAGCGCTCATAAGCTTATTTTGATTTCAAATTAGTAAATAGAAATTATGTTCAAACTAATGAATGATTTGTAACGCGGTTACTTCTTCATAAAGATTATGGATCAAACCATCCGCTAAGCCAATTTTAGGTACAAAAATTTCTTCGGCTTCTGCCCAACGCATCACGTTAATGTATATTAAAATTGCAGGCACAATTACATCTGCCCGGTCTTCTCGCAATTTATACAAATTCATTCTTTGCTGCAGGTTAACATTACTGAATTCTTTATAGAAATTGCGTAACATTTCCAGCGTTAGCGGTTTTCCTTCTTTGCGTTTCGACAGTGAAAAAATTTTATTGATGTTGCCACCAGATCCGATACAGGTAACATGATGATAACCTTTGATGCCAACTTTAATATACTCTTTCATTTTATTCCAGTCGGCTTCGGCCACCTGGTCTTTTATCAACCTGATGGTACCTATATCAAAAGACTTTTTGAAGATTAATTTTCCATCGCTAAAAAAAGTAAGTTCTGTGCTGCCGCCCCCAACATCAATGTATAAATAAGATTCCTGGGTATTTAAATTTTCAGCAATATGATTTTCGTAAATAAAACTTGCTTCATCATCTCCCGAAATCACATGTAGTTCAATTCCTGTTTCTTCTTTTACTTGTTTAATAACCTGTGGTGCATTTATAGCATCTCGCATAGCAGATGTTGCGCAGGCTTTTAAATGTTTAACTTCATAAACTTCCAGTAAGTATTTGTAGGACTTTATTGTTTTTACAAGCTTATCTATTTTTTCATCAGATATTTTACCCATTTCGAACACGTCAAAGCCTAACCGCAAGGGAACTCTAACCAAAGACAGTTTAATAAATTCGGGTTTTGAATCTGTTCCAAGAATCACATCATTTATTAATAGCCGGCAGGCATTACTTCCTAGGTCAATTGCTGCTAATCTCACTTTCTACTGGAATTTTGTTGAATAAATAATTGAATGTCTCTACTTGTGAACGGATTTTTTTGCCATCGGTGCGTACGTAATTATTGCTTAAGTTATTATCTAACCACCTCGCTTTTACATTATCCTGCAATTGAATATTCAGAATGTCTTTCAATTCTTGTTTCAATCGCTCATCTAAAATTGGGCATGAGGCTTCTACCCGGTGATCAAGATTCCTGACCATCCAATCGGCAGAAGAAATAAACATTTTTTCCTTTCCCCCATTATGAAATAACCAAATGCGCCCATGCTCAAGATATTCATCAATTATGCTAACGGCCGTTACCGGTTTTTTAAATTTCTCTTGTTTTGACAGAAGGCAATATATTCCCCGGATGATTAATTTTATTTCAACGCCTTCTTTAGCCGCTTCATACAATTCATAAATTAATTCTTCATCTGAAAATGAATTCATTTTTGCTATGATGAGTGCCGGTTTTCCCTTCTTTGCTGCTTTAATTTCATTTCTTATCAATTTTATTAGTTCGCGGCGGGCAAAGATGGGGCTTGGTAATAAGGTGGTACACGCTTTTAAAAAATGTATCCCAGTTTTGTAATGTTCAATGTAATTAAAAAGCCTGTTAACATCCGACATGATTGCCCTGTTTGAAGTTAGCAAACAATGGTCGGCATAAACTTTTGCATTGCTTTCATTGAGATTACCGGTACTTACAAAACCATAATGAATGATGCGGTCGTTTACACGTTTTCGTATCAAACAAATTTTTGCATGCACCTTCATATTTGGAATACCGATCAAAACTTTTACACCTTCATCCTCTAATCTTTCCTTCCACTCAAGGTTTGCTTCTTCATCAAAACGGGCACGTATTTCCAGCATAATGGTGACCTGTTTACCATTACGTACTGCATTGATTAAAGCATTGATTATTTTTGAATTCTTTGCCAACCTGTAGCAAGTAATCTTAATGGCTGTTACATCAGGGTCTATTGCCGATTCACGTAAAACATCAATTACTGCATTAAAAGAATGGTAGGGAAAATGTAACATGATATCCCTTTCCAAAATAACATCGGTAACCCTTCTTTCTAAAAGCATTGGATGATCGAATGGTTTGCGATGCACATTTTCACCATTAAAAACCTGGTTTGGAAAATCCATGAAGTGACGGAAATTATGTATCCTTCCCCCGGGGATTAGATTGTCCCTTTTCGTTAGGTTAAGCCTACGAATAAGATACTCCAGTAAACCCGGGTCCATTTCCTTATCATAAACAAAGCGAACGGGCTTTCCTTTGCGCCGGTTTTTTAAACCTTTTTCTATTTTTTGAATGAGCGTGGTTGAAATATCATTATCAATGTCGATTTCTGCATCACGGGTAACTTTAAAAACATGCGATATGTATTGATCGTACCCGAAGTAGCTGAAAATTTCCGGTAAGCTAAAACGAATGACATCTTCTAATAAAATAATGTGATGTTCATTTGGCGGAGATGGCAATAAAATAAATCGTTCATTAAAACGAGTTGGAACCTCTATTACTGCATATTTTCTTTTTAATGCGCTTTCCTTTTTCCACATAACAACACCCAGGTATATGGATTTATCTCTTAAAAATGGGAAATCGGGAATGCCTTCTATCATTAAAGGGATTACGTTCGGACTTACTTCTTCATCATAATAATTAATTACAAAATCAGCTTGTGCGGGAGAAAGGTTTTTTTCGGTTACAAGGAATATTTTTTCGTCATTTAACTCCTTTAAAATTCCTTCCCAAATACGGTTAAATTCATTTTGTTGATTTAAAACCGTCATTTGAATTTCTTCGAGGATTTCACCGGGTGCATCTTCCATATGCATTTTGGCCTTTGCACCATATTGCATCATTCTTTTTAATGTAGCTACCCGAACTCTGAAAAATTCATCAAGGTTGTTTGAGAAAATACCAAGAAAACGGATGCGTTCGCGAAGTGGTACTGTTGGATCTGCTGCTTCCTGTAATACCCGTGCATTAAAGGAAAGCCAGCTTATATCACGTTGAATTGTTTTTCTTTTTTCTCCTGCCATAAATATTATTGCTGATTAAAATTAAACAACTAGTATCAGCCTTCAGCAGAATGTTTAATTTACCTGGAAGGATTTAAAATTTTGGAACATCTGTTTGTACAACCAATTTCTTTTTTTTATTATAATGACCGAGTAAAGTAAAACATAATAAGCCACCAATAAGAATAACAACTGTTTGAACGGACCATAATAACCAGCCCAGGGCATTTCCAATCGTTACTTCATCTAAACCATACCAACCAATAAGCTTTGATACGATCCATGCGTAAGCGCCAATACCGCCCGGTGAAATGATCATACCGAGGCTGCCCAGAGCCAGCGTAGTTAAACCGCCACCTACGCCAAGATGGCTCGTTTCCTGCAAAGCATATATGCCAAGGGTGGTTCCTAAAAGATAAAGAGCCCAAATAATTAAGGTGTGTAATAAAAATAAACCTTTCTGTTTTACAAAACGTATGCTGCTTAAACCATGAAGTATTCCCTGGAAAATCACTTTAATTTTTGCCACAGCATCTATATGACCAAATCTTTTTAAGAAAAAATAAATGAACAGAACAACAGCAGCTATGACAGCAACAACAATTAATAGTTTGCGAATGGATGTATGACCTGTCTGGTCAAGAAAAAAAGTTGAAAATTTTGCTATAATGGGTTGCGTAATTACATCACCCTGGAATAATAAGGCTGCAATAAAAACAATAAATAAGCAAACAACATCCACCGCTCTTTCCATTACAATTGTTCCTATTAGCTTATCAACCCTTACTTTTTCGTAACGTGCAAGAATGCTGCATTTTACAACTTCCCCTAAACGCGGTACACCTGTATTAACCAGGTAGCCAATCATAACAGCAGCGAACACGTTAAAATTGCGGGGATGATAACCTAGAGGTTCCATTAAAATTTTCCAGCGCAAGGCGCGGCTATAATGGGCTACAAAAATCAGGGCCAGCGCAGGTATGATCAACCAATGCCTTGCTCTTTTTAATGCATCCTGGATTTGTAAATATTGAGCATGGTGAATATCTTTTACAGATAGCCAAACAAAAAATAAACCTAGTCCCAGGAAAAAAAGATATTGTAATATGTTGATGAGCGATCTCTTCATGCGTTTACCAATTGAAAGTAATGTAATAAAAAGTGCTCCTGGCTACTATAACCTATTGCCGTCTTTTGGGAAAACGATCCACGGTTTAAAAGTTTTTGCTACTTCAAAAGGCATGTTAGCATAAGAGATTATAACAACGATATCGCCAACATTTCCGCGACGTGCAGCCGGACCGTTTAAACAACAAACACCGGAGCCTCGCTTTCCTTTAATGAGATAAGTTTCTATCCGCTCCCCATTATTTACATTCACTACTTGTATTTTTTCATTCTCAATCATGTTGGCCGCCTCCATAAGATCCTGGTCCAAAGTAAGGCTGCCAACATAATGCAAATTGGCTTCTGTTATAACGGCACGATGCACTTTCGATTTCAATACATCAATATTCATAATAGTATAAAGTTATTATTTGATAGAGTAGGAGACTGTTAATTCAAAAGCAAATTGTCAATAAGCCGCACCTCGTTAATATAGGCCGCAACAATAGCAATCAATGGTTCGTTTTTATCTGAGGCAGATTCTAAAGTTTTGGCATTTACTATTTCTATATAATCAACCAAAAAGCCTGCAGCTTCTAATTGCTTACTTGCCTGATTTTTTAATTCGGCAATGGTTGTGGCCGCAGGAAGATTTTCTTTAATTGTAAAAAGAATTTTTGCAATGAGCTTGGCTTTGTCTAATTGACCATCATTTAAACGCATATTCCTGCTACTCATTGCTAAACCACTTTCTTCCCGAACGGTAGGGGCCATGTGAAGCGCCACTTCATTTTTTCTTTCGGTGAGTTCTAATAAACGATTTACAACCATGCATTGCTGGTAGTCTTTTTGGCCCAGGTATAAATTATCGGGATGTATTATTTCCAACAAACGGTCCACCACCTGGCAAACACCCTGGAAGTGTCCCGGCCGGAATTTTCCTTCCAATAATTGCTCTATTCTTCCTAGCTCAAAATGCTTAGCCTGGTAATCTTTGGGATAGATTTCTTTCAAAGTTGGTAGAAACAATACACTGCAATCATTTTCCAGCAAGTGTTCAATATCTTTTTCTATTGTAACCGGGTAAAGATTAAAATCGTTTTGATTATTGAATTGCGTAGGGTTAATAAAAATGCTGCAAACACACAGGTCGTTTGCTGTATTAGCCTGACGCACAAGGGAAATGTGACCTTTGTGCAAAGCGCCCATGGTTGGTACAAATCCTATTTTTTTACCTCTTTCCTTTTGCTTCAGCAGGTAATTACTTAGCTCGTTGGCAGTCTTAAAAATGATCATGAAATGCTTTGCTATTGAATGACAGCTATCCTTTTAATAATAAATAGTTACCTTCGCACACCTTTTTAATGCCTCAAAACAGGTTTACAATGTCAGCAAAGAAAAGAATTTTATTTATTGCCAATGAAATGTCACCTTATTTAGAGTTGACAGAGTTCTCAGAAATCGTAAATAAGCTGGCTATTAAAGCAAACGATAATAATTTCGAAGTTCGTTGTATTATGCCAAGATTTGGCTCCATCAATGAGCGTCGGCATCGTTTGCATGAAGTTGTTCGTTTATCCGGTATTAATGTTTCGGTAGATAACGAAGATTTCCCTCTTCAAATAAAAGTTGCCTCGTTACCCAATGCCCGTTTGCAGGTTTATTTTTTAGATAATGAAGAATTATTTAAAAGAAAACATGTGTTTGCAGATGATAACGAAAAGTGGTTTGAGGATAATAGTTTAAGAACAATCTTTTTTTGCAAAGGCGCATTAGAAACGGTTAAAAAGTTTGGTTGGCCGCCAGATATCATCCATTGCAGCGGCTGGATGACAGGTTTGATTCCTGCTTACCTGAAAACCTTGTATAAAAAGGAGCCTGTTTTTGCACACAGTAAAGTAGTATTTACAATTGGGCAACCCACCTTTAAAGATAAATTAGGTCCTGACTTTTTAAAGAAACTATTGATACACCCAACTTTGAAAGAAAAAGATTTTGAAGTTTTTAAAGAAGCAACAAATAATGCATTGTTTCGTGGTGGTGCACAATATGCAGATGCCATAAGTTTTGGCTCGGATACAGTTGATAAAAAACTAGTAGAGGAGTTTACAAAAGTGCGTGGTAAAAAGACATTGCCATATGATGCAGAATCTGATTTAACAGACTATTTACAGTTGTATAACGATCTTGCAAACAAGTAAATTCCTTTTTTAAACTGCTCAAATAATATATGTGAGGAAGCAAAGTTTCTTTCTATTTTCTTCTATACTTTCCTGTTTTTTGTTAATTGGTTTTGGATGTACAAAAATTAATGAGTCTACTACTTTAGGTGGTGATTTAATTCCACCGGTTGATAACATCAATACTTTCGAAGCTTATTTGGATGCAAATACCAAAACAGTTTTATATAATGATTCAACCAAACTTGGTTTCGAAGAAGAAGCCGCTTTAGGCTATTTTAATGATCCGGAATTTGGAGAGACCAATGCTGATATCTATTTTAATATTAGTCGTACAACAGCCAAAAATGACCCCTTTCCTGTAAAAACATTTGAAGATTCTTTATATATTGATTCGGTGGTTCTTTCTTTAAGCTATGCCGGCGCATATGGTGATTCAAATAGTTCTCAAACAGTAAGAGTTTTTGAAATTGCCCAGAATTCAACTTTTAGTGATACGGCTTCTTTTCGTTTTGATCACCCTGAATTTGCTATAACCGGAGCCGAACTTGGTTCTAAGACCTACACGATTAAAAATTTAAAAGATAGTGTTCGTCATGTTTTTGCGCTAAAGGATACAACCAAAGTTGCCAATGTTTTACGTATACCTCTTGACATTTCTTTTGGTTACCGATTGGCTTCCTACGATACACTGAATACTTTTAATGGTGGTTATAGAAACGATTCTATTTTTAAAACCCTTTTTAAAGGCTTTGCAATAAAATCTGATGCAAATGGTAATGGTCTTGCATATTTTAATTTGGACGATGGCACCAAAACAAAATTGACTATTTATTCTCATAAGCAGGTTAACGGAGTAAAGGACACAAGCATTACAGAATTCTTTCATTTAACAAACGGTCAGGCAAATATTATTAAGCGACAGCCAGCAGCCGGGTATCAAACCTATTTGGGCAATGGTGGTGATGATAAAATTTATATTCAAAGTACACCTGGCTCTTATGGTGCTATAAAAATTCCTGGATTAGATACTTTCAAAAATAATTTGATTCATAGAGCAGAATTGATTGTGAGTAAATTACCATCAGCCTTAGAAAATACTTTTTCAACTCCTTCACGATTATACTTAGACAGGAAGCGGGTTAATAATGATTCGGCTTTTTTCTTTAATAAAGATGTATTTGATGCATCAGGTAATTTAAATGCTTTATTTGGCGGTGCTTTGGGTTCTGATAATAAATATCGTTTTAATATTACCCGCTACGTGCAGGATATCATTACCGGTCGCGAAAAAAATGATAGTCTTCGCTTGTTTGCGCCGCTTCAAATAATTTATAAAATTCCTAATGGGTCAAGTTCCTTTACTGTTCCAATTCCGGGTATAAGCCAGGTTGCCAGTGGAAGGGTAGTTGTTGCCGGGGGTAATTATTTAGCCGATCCAACTTTAAGCTTGCGATTGCGCATCATCTATTCGAAGATTCAATAACTGAATGGGTAGGGTGCTATATTTGCACCCTAAATTTTTCCTGAATTTTTAATTTCATATTTAATGCCTTATTTATTTACCTCTGAAAGTGTATCTGAAGGACATCCGGATAAAATTGCTGATCAAATTTCTGATGCCTTAATAGACAATTTTTTGGCTTTTGATCCACAATCGAAAGTGGCTTGCGAAACATTAGTAACGACAGGGCAGGTGGTTTTAGCCGGTGAAGTAAAATCAAAAGCTTATTTAGACGTACAGGAAATTGCTCGTGGTGTGATCCGTAAAATCGGGTATACTAAAAGTGAATACATGTTCGAAGCAAATTCATGCGGTATTTTTTCTGCTATACACGAACAATCATCGGATATTAACCAGGGTGTTGACAAACAGAAAAAGGAAGAACAAGGTGCCGGCGACCAGGGAATGATGTTTGGTTATGCCACAAACGAAACTGATGATTTTATGCCTTTGGCTTTAGACCTAGCACACAAATTGTTGCAGGAATTAGCAGCCTTACGAAGAGAAAACAAACAAATTAAATACCTGCGTCCAGATGCAAAGAGCCAGGTTACATTAGAATATGATGATAATAATCAACCGGTTCGTATAGATGCAATTGTTGTTTCTACACAACATGATGATTTTGATTCTGAGCCTAAAATGCTTAAAAAGATCCAGGAGGATATCATCAATATTTTAATTCCGCGTGTAAAAGCTAAGTATAAAAAATATGCAAAGCTTTTCAACAATAATATTAAATACCATATTAACCCAACCGGCAAATTTGTAATCGGCGGGCCTCATGGAGACACGGGTTTAACTGGTCGTAAAATTATTGTTGATACTTATGGTGGTAAAGGTGCACATGGCGGTGGCGCATTTAGCGGGAAAGATCCTAGCAAAGTAGACAGGTCAGCGGCTTACGCAACAAGACATATTGCTAAAAACCTGGTTGCAGCCGGCGTTTGCGGGGAAGTTTTGGTTCAAGTGTCTTATGCTATTGGTGTAGCACAACCTACAAGCATCAATGTTAATACCTACGGAACGGCAAATGTTGAAATGACTGATGGTCAAATTGGAGACCTTGTAAATGAGATTTTTGATATGCGTCCTTACTTTATTGAACAACGTTTAAAATTGCGCAATCCAATTTATAGCGAAACCGCTGCCTACGGGCACATGGGTCGCAAACCGGAGGTAGTTACAAAAACTTTTGGTACTCCAGGTGGAAAAACCATTACCAAAAAGGTTGAATTGTTTACCTGGGAGAAGCTGGATTATGTAGGTAAAGTAAAAAAAGCCTTCAGGCTTTAAATTTTAAAAAAATTGTAAAACCATTCCTAAAAAGAATGGTTTTTTTAGAGGAAATATATTAAAGTGTAATTTTATACTTACCTTAGTATAAAATTAGAGTTATGACAAAAGTAGAAGAAGCGGCGGTTGCTTACCGCTCTCAAAATCCTTTAAAAAAGGTTTTTACTGAAAAACATAAAACCAAAGTTATTCCTGTTTTTCAATGGAGTAGCTACAAAAAAATAGATGCCATAAAAGAAGGTATTTCAAAGGAAGAATTAGAAAACTTAAAAGAACAGACAGGCCTTGATTATGATACACTTGCAAAGATTTTGTCTGTTGCAAAAGCTACACTTCATAACAAAAAGGGTAAGGCAAAGTTCGATATGTCTGTAAGCGAAAGGCTTTTATTACTAGCAGATATTTATTCTTATGGTTACGAAGTTTTTGAAAATAAGGATCGTTTTAACCAATGGATGAAACATAGCAATGCAGCCTTAGGCGGCATAACACCATTGGAGTTATTAGATACTTTATATGGTATGGAAGAAGTAAAACATTTGATTGGCCGGATTGAGTATGGTGTGTACAGCTAATGTTTGTTTATCATTTAGGACATACCAAATTTGCCCGGTCATTAAATGGGGAAGGAGCAAAACTTCATGGAGGGAGATGGAATTTTGTTGGCGTTCCTTGTCTGTATACATCCGAAAGTAAAGCACTTTGTATATTGGAATATGCTGCGAATGTACGGCTGGAAGAAATGCCTTCTTCTTTATCAATTACAACTTACGATCTACCGGAAAAAGGTTTGAAAGAATTGAACTTTACTGATCTTCCTGCCAACTGGCAGGAGATACCAAGTCCCGAAGAAAATAAGCGGCTTGGTTCTGAAATATTGAAAGATGTTCATGTGTTAGCCATTAAAGTTCCTTCAGTAATTGTTCCTTCAGAATTCAATTTTATCCTTAATTCGCTTGCAACAAAATTCGAAACAATAAAGATTGCGGACGTTCATATTTTTACAATGGATAAACGTATTAAAAAATAATTTTTGAAAAATTTCAGATCGCAACATCGCCCCAAAAAAAATTCTCTTATAGTTGGTAAGCAAGCCATCATCGAAGCAATTAATAGCGGGCAACAAATAGACAGACTTTATTTACAAAGTAATGGGTACAGGGACCTGCTTGAAGAAATGAGGAAAATTGCAACCCAAAATGCTATTCCTGTTAACTATGTTCCAGTAGAAAAATTAAACAGTTTTAATGCAGGTGAGCATGGTGGTTGTGTTGCTCTTATTTCAAAAGTACAATACCAGGACCTGCAACAAATTATTTCATGGGTAGTAGATAGAGGTGAAGTGCCGCTTTTCTTAATACTAGACGGCATAACAGATATCAGGAATATTGGCGGTATTGCACGTACTGCTTTTTGCACCGGCGTGCAAGCTATTATTATACCGGATAAAGGAGTTGGTGCTTTAAATGAAGATGCCGTTCTTACATCTGCAGGCGCATTAGAAAAAATACCTATTTGCCGTGTGAACAGTGTATTAAAGGCAGTTGATGAATTGCATTTAAATGGAATAAAAGTTTTAGCAAGTGAAATGACAGCAAGTAAAGCTGTTTTCGAACTTGATTTAAAAGAGCCTATTGCAATCATTATGGGAAGCGAAGAAAAAGGAATTTATCCCGCCTTATTGAAAGCCGCTGATGAACAGTTTAAAATACCAATGAAGGGAGATTTTGAATCGCTCAATGTATCTGTTGCTACCGGCATGATCTTGTATGAAGTAATGAAACAGCGACATTTCAGCAAAGAATAGCAATCTTTTTGAAAATGCACACGTTAGTTCTAGGTATTAATCATATTGGTTTTTATCAGAAATGATGATACTTTTAATTAGTTAACTGGAAAATAATTTTATTAACCAGGTTAACAATTACTGCTTTCCAAAACCAGGGTATGGAATCTCTAACTGCGCAACAATCTTTTTTTCAGCATATAAAATCCATATTACCTAACCATCTTTCTTTAATTGATGAAATAGCTGATGTTTTAAGTATTAGCAATGATAGCGTTTACAGGAGAGTGCGGGGTGAAAAACCAATTACGCTTGATGAAGCTGCAAAACTTGCAGCGCATTACAAAATTTCCCTGGATCAATTTCTTCACCTGCAAAGCGATTCATTCATTTTTACAGGCCGGCTTGCAAACGAATCAGACCATGTTTTTGAAGAATGGATGCAGGAAACTGCCAGGCAGGTTAATTATATAAATAGTTTTTCGCACAAGCATATATTTTACCTGGCAAAGGATCTGCCTTTGATGCAGCAATTTTTGGTTCCTGAATTAACTGCTTTTAAATCTTTCTTCTGGCGCAAATCAATTTTGCATTACGATGGAATGAAAGGCGTAAAATTTTCTTCCAAAAAAATAAATAACCAACATATTTTGTTGGGAAAAAAAATAATTGACACATACAATCAAATTCCATCATCAGAGATATGGCATATTGAAAGTATCAACAGTACCATCAGGCAAATTGAATTTTACCGTGAATCAGGAATTTTTGAATCCGAAGAAGATGTACAACAATTATATGCTGGTGTTCTGCGTTTGGTCAACCACCTTGAATTGCAGGCAGAACTCGGTCTAAAATTCAATATCGGCGAAAAGCCTTTGCCGACTGCAGCAAGCTATAATCTTTACAACAATGAGTTAATGCTTGGCGATAATACTGTGCTTGCACAATTAGACGATCAAAAAATAACTTTTCTTAATCATAGCGTTATTAATTATGTAGCAACGAGGGATGAACAGTTTAATATGCACATGAATGACGCTATTCAAAATCTTATACGTAAGTCGACTCAATTAAGCCAGGTAGGAGAAAAAGAACGTACCCGGTTTTTTAACCGCATTCGCGATAAGATAAAGCAAGCTGCCAGATAATAAAGAATAGTATTTTTGTTTTCAATGGCTAATAAAGTTGAAACAAATTCTTCCACGATAGAAATTATAGAATGCCCACGCGACGCAATGCAGGGCTGGAAAAATTTTATACCTACGCAAAAGAAAATCGATTATATAAACAGCTTATTAAAAGTTGGATTTGATACGATTGATTTTGGTTCTTTTGTTTCGCCAAAGGCAATTCCGCAAATGGCCGATACCAAAGAAGTATTATCTCATTTGGAATTAAAAAACACAAGGTCAAAATTGCTTGCTATTGTTGCCAATACCCGTGGTGCAGAGGAAGCCGCAGCATTTAAGGGAATTGATTACCTGGGATTTCCATTTTCAATATCGTCTACTTTTCAGCAACGCAATACAAATAGTAGTATTGAGGAAAGTTTGATCCGGGTTGCTGAAATTCAAAACCTATGCGTTCAAAATCATAAACAGCTGGTTGTTTATTTAAGTATGGCATTTGGCAATCCTTATGGTGATGAATACAATGAGGAAGTACTTTTAAAATGGGCTGATAAGATTGCAGAATATGGAATTACAATTATTTCTTTGGCCGATACGGTTGGTGTAGCTACGCCCAACCAAATTTCAACTGCTTTAAAAACATTGATCCCAAAATATAAAGACATTCAATTTGGTGTTCACCTACACTCATCTGCGCAAAATTGGAAAGACAAAGTAAATGCGGCCTATGAAAATGGTTGCAAACGTTTCGATGGTGCTTTAAAAGGAATAGGTGGTTGTCCAATGGCAAATGATGATCTAGTGGGGAATATGAATACAGAATGGCTTTTAGGTTTTTTCG
>JAKFCI010000203.1:0-34317 GCA_036676725.1 Chitinophagaceae bacterium | reverse complement strand
TGGTCCTGATAAAAAACTAAAATTAACCATCACTTATCCAGCATCTACTGGTAGAAATTTCAATGAAGTTTTAAGGGTGATCGATTCGTTACAACTAACGGCAAAGCATAGTGTTTCTACACCTGCCGACTGGCAAAAAGGTGAAAAGGTAATTGTTGCTAATACAATTTCAACTGAAGATGCCATGAAAAGATTTCCTAAGGGGGTAGAAGTGATCAAACCATATTTGCGCTATACGCCAGTACCGGAATAAACGATCTAATTGTTATGAGTAAATAAATCCCTTTAAATACGAAGGGATTTATTTTTTCCACTTCTTTAATTGGTTTAAAAGCGCTTTCAGATCTTTTGCTAATGGAGCTTCGAGGTTAAATGTTTCTCCATTTAATCCTTTAAAACTTAGTTGACCTGCATGTAATGCTAAGCGGTTCAATATCGGCCGTTCGCCTTCTTCCTCTTCTTTAGAAAGATTGTAGGTTTTCTTCAACTGCGAAATATAAACTGGTTTTCCGTCACCATATAATGGATCGCAAACAATTGGGTTTCCAATATGTTTTGAATGTACACGTATCTGGTGCGTACGCCCTGTTAGTATACGAAACTGAACCCATGAAAAAAGACGAAAGCTTTCTAAAACTTCGTATTCAGTAATTGATTCTTTACCCTTTTTATAAACGCACATCATGCCTTTTTTTACCGGGTGTTCGGCAATGGGTTCATTAATAACACCTGTTTTATTTGCAGGATTGCCAAGAACCAAACCATAATATATTTTTTTTGTTTCCCTGTTTTCAAATTGTTGTGAAAGGTGTTTGTGCATTACTTCGTTTTTTGCAAATACAACAATGCCACTTGTGTCTTTATCAAGGCGGTGCACGGTGAAAATGCTTCCATATTTTTCCTGCAGCAAATTGCGTAAACCATTTACTCCTTCACGGTCGGGGATGGTTAATAAACCCGAAGGTTTATTCAATGCAACAAAATCTTCATTTTCAAAAATGATCAGGTCATCGATCTTCATAATAGGAATCTAAAAAGAAAGTAAAATGTAAATAAGGGTATAGAAGTGATTTTATTTCTTTCCTTTTTTAAAAAATTTAAGGTCACGAACCTCTTTTTCATTCAAAAAACGCCATTTGCCGCGGTCAACATTTTTCTTGGTCAAACCGGCGAAAATAACGCGGTCAAGACCCTTTACATCATATTTTAAATGCTCGAAAATGCGGCGGACAATACGGTTTTTGCCACTGTGAATTTCAACACCAATTTGCGTTTTATCTTTCGCATCGGTATAGCCAATCGCATCCACTTCTGCTAAACCATCTTCTAATTGAATACCGGCAGCAATTGCTTCAAAATCGGCTTTCGTTAATGGACGGTCAAGGGTTACAGCGTATACTTTTTTAATTTCGTTACTCGGGTGCGTAAGTTTTTGTGTTAGTTCCCCATCGTTGGTTAATAATAAAACTCCGGAAGTGTTGCGGTCTAATCTACCCACAGGGTAAACTTTTTCTTTGGAAGCATTTTTTATCAGGTCTAAAACCGTTTTTCGATTGCGTTCATCGTCGGTTGTCGTAATATAATCTTTGGGTTTGTTCAATAAAATATAAACCAGGTCTTTTACGGGAAATGCTTTTTTGCCATTTACAATAACAGCATCTGTTGGAGCGATTTTGAATCCGGGTTCCGTCACAACTTCGCCATTCACCTTTACTTTTCCGCTTTTAACCAATTCCACAGCATCTCTTCTCGAACAAAATCCGCTATGCGCAATGTATTTGTTTAAAGGCATTTGTGCTTCTACTGCCCTTATAATTGTAGGTCTTTTTAATGCAGGATCCATTTTCTCGCCTGTCGCCACTGACCTGGCTTCCACTCTTTTATTTTCAAAGTATTCTTTGCGCTCCCTGGTAATTTTTTTCTTTTCCTGCCTGATCTCTTCTTTTAAGGCAGCACCTGTTTTTTTGCGTACTTGAAACTTTTCAAATCCTGATTTCTTTTTCATTATAGCATAAAGATACCTGCAAAAACAAAAAGACCGGCTGTGTTGCCGGTCCTTTTAGCTTTTTCAATAGGGTTTTAATAAGTTCAATTATTTTACATGCTTCTTGTTATGCTTGCGGGACGCATTCATTTTTTGCTGTTGTTCTTTAGTTAAGATGCTGCTCATTTCTTCCTTTTGAAGTTTCATGAGTTCTTTCATTTTTTCTCTTTTTTGTTCTTGTGTCAGGGTATTATCGTTACGTAAAGCTTCCATTTTTGCTTTGTAGGAAGAACGGATTGAAGTCATTTTTGCCTTTTGGTCGGCGTTTAAATTCAATTCCGCCGCCATTTCATGCCCCTTGTGGTCTTCATGTCCTCCGCGAAAACCTTTTTCGCCTTTTCTGCCAGAACTATCACCCTTCATTCTGCCTTCCTTATTCTTCCATTGCTCGCGGGAAGCCATTTTCGCTTTTTGTTCTTCGGTTAAAACAGCATGTATATCGGCCACATGTTTTTTATGAAGTGCTTCTTTTTTAAGCTTCATTTGTTCTGCCGATAAATTTTGCGCTTTTAATTCTGCTACTTGTTTGCGGTAATTTTCATTAATCAGCTTTACCTGGTTTTCTTGTTCAACCGAAAGGTTTGCTTTCCTCATGGGCATTTCGCGACCATGCATTTTTTCTTTGTGGTCTTTGTTTTTTCCTTTTCCCTGGGCGTTTGCAGCGCCAACCAGTAATACAATTGCTAAGGCGGATGTCAGTATTCTTTTCATAATATTATTTTTCTTCTTGTAATAAATCGAATAGAATACAGACAGGTATCGGCAGGAGAGGTTTAAACAGGCAGGGTTAAATAAGGTTAATGTATTTATTTAAGTAAATGCAAGAAAATCTTTACTTGATAATTCTATTTTAAAAAATTAATTAGCGCTAACTATTTGGGATTTATTCGCTAATTGACCGCAGGCGGCATCAATATCTTTTCCGCGGCTGCGGCGAAGGCGGGCATTTACCCTTGCCTTTTCCAGGTAGGACATAAAATCGTTCACCCTTTCTTCCGAGGGTTTTTCAAATTTGGCAAAATCAATAGGATTGTATTCGATGATGTTGACCAGATCGGCAGGCACCTGGCGGTAAATTTTTATTAGTTCGTCCGCATCCTTCTGGCTGTCATTAAAATTGTTAAAAAGAATGTATTCCAATGTGATTTCATTCTTTGTCATTTTGTAAAAATGGTTGAGTGCATCAATAAGCGATTGCAAATTATTGCTTTCATTTATGGGCATGATCTCGTTCCGCTTTTTATCATTCGGCGCATGAAGGGAAAGGGCCAGTTTAAATTTTACTTTATCATCACCTAATTGACGAATTGCTTTGGCTACGCCGGCAGTAGATACCGTAATGCGTTTCGGGCTCATGCCTAATCCATCTGCCGAAGTAATTCTTTCAATGGATTTTAATACATTTTTATAATTCAACAGGGGTTCGCCCATACCCATGAAAACAATGTTACTTAATTTCTTGCCGTACGTCTTTTCAGTTACCTGGTTCAACAAAACCACTTCATCATATATTTCGTCAAAATCAAGGTTCCGCTTACGATCAATATAGCCAGTAGCGCAAAATTTGCAACTTAGCGAGCAACCAATTTGCGATGAAACACAAGCGGTGTAACGTTGTTCTGTTGGAATTAAAACGCCTTCGCAAAGATGTCCTTCATGGGTTTTAAAACGTGTTTTAATGGTACCATCAGCGCTAAATTGCGTCGCATCAGTTGTAACGGCAGGAAGTGTAAAATTTTCACCCAGGGTCTGGCGTAGCTCTTTGCTTAAATTAGTCATTTCAGCAAAAGAAAAAGCGTGTTTTTGCCACAGCCATTCCCAAACTTGTTTAGCCCTGAATTTCTTTTCGCCGATGGTTTCAAAGTACTGTTCAATTTCCGTTAAGGATAACTGCCTTATATTTTTTATTGATTTAGCCTTTGGAGATGCCACTGCGCTCATGGGCGCAAAGATACTCAAACCACTAAGTGAAATGACCTGTTCCCCTTATCTTGCATTGCTTTTAACAAGAGCGTACAAGGATTGACGTTGATTATTCTTTGTAAAAAGGAAGGACTAACATTTTGCTTAACAAAGTGATACAAAATGAGAAATGTTTATGTTATTGATGCCGTAAGAACTCCAATTGGGAAATTCGGAGGCGCTTTGAGTTCTGTTAGACCTGATGATATGCTGGCACATGTTATTAGAGAATTATTAACCAGGAATACGGAAGTAGACCCCGCTGCCATTGAAGATGTTATTGCAGGCGCAGCCAACCAGGCGGGAGAAGATAACAGGGATGTTGCTCGAATGGCCGCTTTGCTGGCAGGCTTGCCGGTAACCGTTCCCGGGAATACTGTCAACCGTTTATGTGCCTCTGGTTTACAGGCAATAATGGATGGTGCCAGGCAAATTGAATGCGAGGATGCGGAATTGATCATTGCCTGTGGTGTTGAAAGTATGACCCGTGCTCCATTTGTAATGGCCAAAGCAACAGGCGCATTTCAGCGCACCGCAGAAATTTACGATACCACTTTGGGATGGCGCTTTGTAAATAATAAATTAAAAGACATTCACTACCCATTTAGTATGGGCGAAACCGGTGAAAATGTTGCCAAACAATGGAATATTTCCCGCCAGCAACAAGATGAATTTGCACTTCACTCACAGGAAAAATATTTTGCTGCCCTGGAAAAAGGTAAATGGGCCGATGAAATTGTTGCCATCGAAGTGGAAAAGGAAAAAGGACTGAAATCTTTATTTAACCAGGATGAACATCCACGCAAAACTTCGTTAGAAAAATTATCTTCCTTAAAACCGGCATTTGTAAAAGAGGGAACCGTTACTGCGGGTAATGCTGCCGGGTTGAATGATGGGGCGGCTGCTATGTTATTAGCAAGCGAAGCAGCAGTAAAGAAGTATGGATTAAAACCCATCGCAAAAGTAATTTCGATGGCAGTTGCAGGTGTGGATCCTTCGATCATGGGTATTGGTCCTGTGCCCGCTACGCAAAAAGCACTTAAAAGAGCAAGTCTGTCAATTGCAAACATTGACCTTGTTGAATTGAATGAAGCTTTTGCATCCCAATCACTGGCATGCATACACGATCTTGGACTTGATTCTTCAAAAGTTAATGTTAATGGCGGCGCCATTGCCTTAGGCCATCCGTTGGGTTGTAGTGGTGTTCGGTTATCGGCAACCCTCGTACATGAAATGAAACGAAGAGGAACTAAGTATGGATTAGCTACAATGTGTGTAGGCGTAGGGCAAGGTGCAAGTATAATTTATGAGGGCTTATAATGAAATATATTCTTTTAATACTATTATTTAGTAGTTGTGCAGGATATCCTCGAATGAAAAATAGACCATTTTCCTACAACCTCGGCGGGTCGAAAGATGTAATATTGCCTGTTCCTTCGGGGTACTTAAAAGAACAAGTAAAGGTTAGCCCGAAAGGTGGTGTTGAACAATTTTATCAATACAATCATGGTGCTCATTTATATGTTTCACACGCAACGGAATGGAATTCACTAAATCAAAAATTTATTTCTGGCAATACACCTGTTGAAATAAAGGAAGGTGAGTTTATGTTTAGTGGAACTGATGAAAGCGGCCTTTATTGGAAAGAAGTCAGGGTTGACAGCCTGAAGTGGGGATATAGTTTCGTGCCTGTAAATCTTTTGCCCTTGTTCGACCAGTCTGTAAATAATATAAAGATCAAAAACAAAAAACGCAATTAAATTTCAACCTTTCAAGGCTCAATATTTGAACAACTATAATATGAAATTTCTTCTCCTTTTATTATTCATTTGTTTTAGTTCTTGCAGTTTGTTCAATGGTTTTAAGAAAAGAACATTTGATTACGGGGCAAATGACCAAGGTTTTGATGTCATTATTCCAAAGGGATGGAAAAAATCAGAATTGAAATCTGATAGTGCCGACAATAAAGTGCAATATTATCATTACAAAAATGGAAGTGCACTTTACCTTGTTCGAATTGCAGATAGTTTGACTTCTTTTCAACCAATCAATTTTTCAAACCACATTCCATTAATACATCCAAAAGGTGGTTTGATCTACAAGGGCATTGATTCAAATGGTTTGTACTGGCGTGAAATTCGATTACAGGATTTTAGGTTTGGATACAAAAACGTACCGACAGAAACAGAAGCCCGCTTTGATTCTGCATTAAATTTTGCAGCGCAAAAAGTTCCCAATAATCTCTAAGCAATTAATTCAGCGGTTAATTCATTTTTTGGGATTGTCTTTTGCAAGCCGGTAATAATGTTTTTAATGGTGCACGTATTATTCTCAAGTTCCTGGCTTCCAATAATTACAACAAACGGAATATTTTTTTTCTCTGCGTATTTAAATTGCTTATCCATTTTTGCTACTTCATGAAAAACTTCACACGAGATATTTTTGCTTCTTAATTGCTGTGCAAGTATGGTAGCAGAAAGAACTTCATCGCTTCCCAGGTTAAAAAATAAAACCTTTGTGCCTTGTGCAAGTGCTGTGGGAAATAAATTCAGTTCTTCTAGTACATCATAAATTCTATCAACTCCAAAAGAAATACCAACACCAGGAATGTTGGGTACACCAAACAAGCCGGTTAGATCATCGTATCGGCCACCACCGCCTATTGAGCCGATTTTTACCTGCGCCGGCGCCTTTGCTTCGAAAATGATACCAGTATAATAATTTAAGCCGCGGGCTAAAGTAAAGTCAATAGCGATATTTGATTTTTGTTGTTGATTGTTATTTATGCTTTGAACAATAAATTCAATTTCCTCAATACCCTTTTTACCTGTGTCAGAGTTTTGAAAGAGTTGTTTGATGCTTTTTATTTTCTCTTCATTAGAGCCTTTTATGGCGAGATAATTTTCAATGATATTGATCTGGTCTTTGTTTAAACCACGTGTAGTTAATTCTTCTTTTACTTTTTCTAAACCAATTTTATCAAGTTTGTCAATAGCAATAGTGATATCCATCATTTTCTCGCTACCACCACTAATTTCTGCCAGCGCAGATAAAATTTTACGAGAATTTATTCTCAACTCGCAATCTTTCAATCCCAACGCTGTAAATACCTGCAAGTAAATATTTGCAAAGTCAACTTCGTTTAATAAAGAATTGCTGCCTACTACATCTGCGTCGCATTGGTAAAATTCGCGGTAGCGTCCCTTTTGAGGCCTGTCTGCACGCCAAACCGGTTGTATTTGATAGCGTTTAAACGGAAACGTTAGTTGTCCATGGTTCATAGCTACGTAACGGGCAAATGGAATAGTAAGATCATATTTTAAGGCCCGTTCGGTTAATGTTTTTACACTTTTTCCTTGCAAAACTTTTTCAAATTCCTGTCGTGAAATTTCATGTTTAGCGGGATTATCTAAACCATTATTCAAAATTTTAAAGATCAATTTGTCGCCTTCTTCTCCATACTTGCCCATCAACGTTTCCAGGTTTTCCATGGCTGGTGTTTCGATTGGCTGAAAACCATACAATTCAAAAACAGTACGAATTGTATTGAAAATATATTGGCGCTTACGTACTGTATCTGGTCCAAAATCGCGGGTGCCCTGCGGGAGAGAAGGTTTCATAATGGCATCAAAAGTAAAAAGGAAAAAAGCAAGTTTGAGAAGTGTTATTTGTTTGACGGTTGCTGCGCATATTTTTCAATAATTGCATTACAGGCTTCATCTATAATTTTATACACTTCATGAAAGCCTGGTTCCGTTCCATACCAGGGATCGGGAACTGAACGATTTTCTCCCGGGTACAATTCATTTAAGAAAAGATCTGCTTTCGAAGCGTCCCATTTTTCTTTTGCAATAGTTTCCATTTCTTCCAATACATCATCTGCCATTGCAAATAATTTATCATACCTGTCAATATCTTCTTTTACAAATTGCCTGGCTCGTTGTTGGCAAATATCAATACCATTTAATTCAGCCACTTTTTGCGATAATTTATGTGGCGCTTCTCCAATATGATAGCCATTTGTGCCAGCGCTGTCTACCTTCCAGTTTAAACCGGCTGCCTTTGCTTTGTGTTGTAAAATGCCTTCTGCCAGCGGGCTTCGGCAAATGTTACCAAGACAAACCATTAAAATTTTCATTTTGCAAAAATAGGTGTTGATCCATTTCTATCTGAAAGATCAATTCCAATAAAAAAGTTTATGGAAACATTTCAAGGCATGCGTCTTTATGTAAATCATAACCCATGACCGGCAAAGAAATTCTTCAATCAAGTTTTCTTGAAATTTTATTTGAGAACAGGAATAAGGAATATGGTGCTTATACGTTGCGTAAGAATTATGATGTAAGGTTAGGAACGGCGTTAGCAATTACTTTGTGTTCTGTTTTCGTATTAAATTTTTTGATTTCTGGCGTTAGTAAAAACATTGATGCATTTTTGCCCGTTCCGGATACTGTCAGAATTCAACCTGTACATATTCCTATACCACAAATACCTCCTGCCATACCACCTTCAGTGCCACAGAAAAAGGTCAAGGCTTCCCAACAATATACAGATCAAATTCAAATTGTACATGAGGATGTGTTTACAGATGTTCCAACTGTTCAGGATCTGATCGATCCGCTAATAAGCAATTTTGTGCAAAATGGCGCTATACCTTTCATTAACGAATCACTGCAAATCAATAATGAAACGGGAAACAAACCGGATGCAGAACCTAGTAAAGTTTTTGATGCAATAGAAGTGCAGCCGCAATTTCCTGGCGGGCAGGAAGCGTGGATTTCTTTTTTGCAAAGGCATTTGTCATCGCCCGCCGGATTAGAACCCGGTGAACGCAAAACTGTTTTAATTAAATTTATTGTAGGTGAGGATGGTGGCATATCTAATTTTGAAATTATGCAAACGGGCGGCAAATCTTTTGATAATGAGGTAATAAGGGTGTTAAAAAAAATGCCCAAATGGAAACCCGCAATGCAAAATGGAAAACAAATTAAGGTTTCATTTACTCAACCTGTTACATTCCAAAGCACGGAAGAATAAAAATGTTTAAATTGCCAACCCTGGTAAATTTTTTTTAAATGATTGAAGAATACGAACAGCAAAAACGAAAACAAATTTCCCGTACACGATCTTTAATGGATTATGTAATGGGTGTTCTTTTGTTTTTAATTGGTGTTTATTTCCTTGTTTATCAAAAAATGGATATGAATGTTTTTAACCGGGAACCTTCATCGATTGATTATGTAATTGGAGGCTTATTTGTTTTATATGGCGCATGGCGCATTTACCGCGGCTATAAAAAAGATTATTTTAAAGGATGAAAATGCAGCAAAATATTAAATCACTGGTTAATAAAATGCTACCTGTTTTATTCATTTGCATTGCCTTAAGCGGTTGTGGCGGGAATAGTACAGCCGAAGCACCTGACAGGTATGATGAAGGCACAATACATATTAGTGTTGACGAATCATTTAAACCAGTTATCGATTCCCAGATACAAGTTTACGAATCAAGTTACCCGCAAACCCAAATTATTGCTCATTATAAACCAGAAGCGGAGTGCCTGAAAGACTTTTCGGTAGATAGTATTAAAGTTGTGATTGCAACCCGCGGATATACTGAGAATGAAAAGAATTTTTTGACGGACTCTATGAAAGTGCTCCCTGAAAAAATGGTTGTTGCTTACGACGCGGTAGCCGTAATTGTACATCCTGCTTCACCGGACTCTATGTTCACTATGCAGGAAATTAAAAACCTACTAACGGCCACCAAAAAAGAAAAATTAATACCTGTTTTTGACGGTCTGAGTGCCACAAGTACCGTACGTTTTGTTATTGATTCCGTGCTTGGTGGCGCTGCATTGGGTTCAAACGTAGTGGCTGCCGAAAGTAGCGAAGGTGTAATTGATTATGTAGCTAAAACAAAAAACGCTGTAGGTTTTATTGGCGTAAGTTGGGTAGGCAACCAGGAAGATTCCACTCAATTAAGTTTTTTACAAAAAGTTAATTTGGCTCATTTAGAAAGCACAGACCGCCCTGGTGGCTATGTAAAGCCGTTCCAGGCAAATATTTATTTTCGCCGGTATCCTATGGTACGTGATTTGGTATATGTAGTAAAAGAAAAACATATTGGTTTGGGCCATGCCTTTTCCAATTTCTTAACAACACAAAAAGGTCAGCTTATTTTCAGGCGAGCTTATTTAATGCCTGCCTTAATGACGTTTACCTTTAGGGATGCCTCCTTAACACAATAGTGTAAATAGTATATAGTAACATTAACAAGTAACAAATAAACCCAGGAACCATTTTTGGAATCTATCTAGCAACTTAAAAAGATGAATATGAAGAAAACCCTAAGTTTTTTAATTTTTTCCGCATTCTTAACAATTTCTGCATGGGCACAATCTATTCAGGAGGGTGTTAATCATTTGTATGCTGAAAGAAATGCAAGTGCAAAAACAACATTTGAAAAAATGTTAGCTTCTAATCCTAATAATATAGAAGCAACTTATTGGTTAGGACAAACACACATTAATGCCAACAACCCTGTTGCAGCACGACAAGTTTACGAAAAAGCCCTTGCTGCTAACGGGAATGCGCCATTGCTTTTAGTAGGTATGGGTCACGTTGAATTGTTAGAAGGCAAAACCAACGAGGCTCGTCAGCGTTTTGAAACAGCCATTAGCTTAAGCCGTGGAAAAAAAGGCGACGATGCTAATGTATTAAACGCCATTGGTCGTGCTAATATCGAATCTAAAAATGGCGATGTTGCGTATGCAATTGCTAAATTAACAGCAGCTTCGCAGATAGCACCTAAAAATGCAGATATCTACATCAACCTGGGTAATGCATACCGTAAGGCTAGAGACGGAGGCCAGGCTGTTACCAATTATATGAAAGCGGCAGATGTTTTACCTGCAGTTGCCAACTATCGTATGGCGCTTATTTATCAAACACAACGTAACTGGGACATTTTTAATACGCATTTGACAAAAGCAATTACTGCCGATCCAAAATTTGCACCAGCTTATAACAGCTTATATAACTACCAGTTGTTGTATAAAAAAGATTTTGCTGCTGCTGATGAAATAGCAAAAAAATACATAGCTGCAAGCGATCCGAGTATCGACAACGAATATTTTAGAATTCAAACTATTTACCTGCAGAAAAATTATGATCAGGCGATTGCTTTGGCTAAAGATGTAGTCAGCAAATCTGGCGAGCAGGTAAATCCACGTTTGTATCGTGTATTGGCTTATTCTTACATGGATAAAGGTGATACGGCAACTGCAAAAGAATATGTTGACCAGTTGTTTGCTAAAGCCAAAGAAACAGATATTGTAGCTCAAGACTATTCTTTGAAGGCTGATATTTATGCAAAAGATTTTCCTGATCAGGTTATACAGATCTATTTAGATGCAGCAAGTGAGGATACTTCAAGAGCAAATAAAGTAGCTATTTTAACTGAAGCGTTAGAGTGGGCTAGAACAAATAACAAAAAAATTCCTGAAGGAGATATCAGGCTTGCGATCTACAATTTAAATCCAAGCCCAAATCCTGCGGCATTGTTCCAGGTTGGTATTCCTTATTACCAGGGTGGAAACTTTAAGCGTGCAGACAGCGTGTTTAAAGCTTATACCAAATCATTCCCCGATAGTGTTTATGGTCATTTATGGAGCGCCAGGTCTTTGGCAAGAATTGACTCAAACATGGCTCAAGGTTTAGCAATGCCTGATTATGAGCAACTATTACGTGTTGCAGAAATGGACAAGGTAAGAATGAAAGATTATGGTCTTGAAGCTGTAGGCAACCTTGCACAATACCACGTGAATGTAAAAGGCGATAAAGAAAAAGGTATCTTTTATTTAAAGAAAGGTTTAGAGTTCGATCCACAGAATGCTTCTTTCCAGAATAATATAAAAGTACTTGAAAAGCCAACTCCTGTTAAAAAGCCGGCAAATACGAAAAGTACAAAAACAAGTACTACTTCCAAGCAGGCAAAAACTACAACAGTCAAAAAACCTGTTGCTAAGAAAAAAGGATAGTTCATTTTTTATAAGTTAAGAAGTCCCGCTTTTATAAGTGGGGCTTTTTTTTATATGTCATGAAAGAAATATAAAGGCCAAGATTGGTAGGTCTGACTTATTTTTGCGTGCATTTTAATAACTATGGTTCACCTTCTTCAGGCAGATGTTACAAAGGCAGTAATGGATGTGAATAGCGCTGGAAGTTATTTACCGGTTGCATTGCAGTTTCTTTTTGCCGCAGGCATGATTGGTACTCTAATGGTCGTTACCCATTTGCTGGGGCCAAGCCGTAAAACTTCCGACAAGCTTGCGTCTTTTGCAAGTGGTATTGAAAGTCATGGCGAAGCACGCCAGCCTGTCGCTATTAAATACTTTCTTGTTGCTATTCTTTTTGTTTTATTTGACGTAGAAGTGATCTTTTTCTATCCTTACGCTGTTAACTTCAGAAGTTTAGGTTGGGATGGTTTTTGGGCAGTACTGATGTTTGTCGGCTTTTTTTTATGTGGATTCATTTACATACTAAAAAAAGGCGCTTTAAACTGGGAAGATTAATTCATTGAAAGACAAAGTGGGTATTAATTATTTTTAGATTTTGTGGTTCATTGTTTGAGCTTATATAATTAATACTTCATTTTTTAAATCATTTATATTATGGCTCGTCCTGTTTCATATAATATACACGAAAAACCGCTTGAAAGAGACATTAGTGTGGCAGATATGCCACCGGGTTATGAAGGAGAAGGTTTTTTTGCACAAAAGCTAAGTGATGTGGTGGGTTTGGCAAGAAAAAATTCTATCTGGCCTTTACCTTTTGCTACATCTTGTTGCGGTATTGAATTTATGGCCACAATGGCCTCTCACTACGACCTTGCACGTTTCGGCTCAGAACGTGTAGGATTTTCTCCACGCCAGTGCGACCTCTTAATGGTAATGGGAACCATTGCAAAAAAAATGGCACCTGTTGTGCGCCAGGTTTATTTGCAAATGGCAGAACCACGTTGGGTAATTGCTGTAGGCGCATGTGCTTGTAGTGGTGGAATTTTTGACAGTTACAGCGTGTTGCAAGGCATTGACCAGGTAGTACCGGTAGATGTTTATGTGCCCGGTTGCCCGCCCAGACCAGAAGCAATTATTGATGGAGTAATGCGGATACAGGATTTAGTAGGGAAAGAAGAATTGCGTCGCCGCAATAGTGAGCATTATAAAAAACTTTTAGAAAGCTACGGAATACAGTAAAGTTTAAATTGAGAGATGTCATTAACTAACGAAGTAATAAAACAACGGTTAATAGAAAAATTTGGAGAGCAGGTCTCTGGTTTTGAGGAACCTTATGGTATGCTCACTTTTGTCGCACCTAAAGAATTTAATTTAAAGGTGCTTCAGTTTTTATATGATGATGAAGAATTACGCTTTCGTTTTATGACCGACCTGACTGCCGTACACTACCCTGCATTTAAGGGAAAAGAACTGGCGGTTGTATATCATATGCATAATATGGTAGATAATGTGCGCATTAGGTTTAAGGTGTTTACGGATATTCAAAAACCAGATGTTTTTACTGCTACCAATTTATATGCGACAGCAAACTGGATGGAACGTGAAGCATATGATTTTTATGGCGTTAATTTCGTTGGGCATCCAAATCTTATCCGGATACAGAATGTAGACGAGATGGATTATTTTCCGCAGCGTAAAGAGTTTCCGTTGGAAGACCAGACAAGGATTGATAAAGATGATGAAATGTTTGGCCGTGGTGGAAGTTTTGATTTTGGTAACCGGCAGGCAGATGGAGCGCCGAAAACAATTAGCGAAGCCGAAAAACCTTAACCGGTATTTTGAGCCTAAAGAGTTGAATAGAATTGTTGTTGTACAAGTGTGCGACGCAACAAAGTTGAATAGATTTCAGAAGTTCATTACATAAAAATTCAAGATCCAATTGAGAATTTAGAGCATGTCTACAACTACAGAAAATATTTTATTGCCAGAAGGCGCAATCGGGCAAAGAACCTCGAAGATCAACCTTGGTCCTACACACCCTGCAACGCATGGAGTTTTTCAAAATATTTTGGAATTGGATGGTGAGAAGATTGTTTCTGCCGAACAAACCATTGGATATATTCATCGTGCATTTGAAAAGATTGCTGAACGCCGCCCTCTTTATCAAATTACGCCACTTACCGATCGTTTGAACTATTGTTCAAGCCCTATTAATAATATGGGCTGGCATATGACATGCGAAAAGTTACTGGGCATACAAACACCAAAGCGTGTAGATTATTTACGTGTCATTATCATGGAGTTGGCTCGTATTGCCGACCACCTTATTTGTAATTCAATTGTTGGTGTGGATACCGGTGCTTACACTGGTTTTTTGTATGTAATGCAATACCGCGAGTTGATCTATGAAATTTGGGAAGAAGTTTGTGGATCGAGGTTGACAACAAATATTGGCCGCATTGGTGGTTTTGAACGCGACTTTAATAATATAGCTTTTACAAAACTGGAGAAGTTTTTAAAAGAATACCCGGTGGTTTTAAAAGAATTTGAAAACCTGTTTACCCGGAACCGCATTTTTATGGAACGCACTATTGGTGCGGGTCCAATATCTGCTGAACGGGCATTAAATTATGGTTTTACAGGTCCAAACCTGCGTGCTGCCGGTGTTGATTACGATGTAAGAGTACATACGCCTTACAGCAGTTATAATGATTTTGAATTTGAGATCCCTACCGGTAAAACCGGCGATTGTTATGACCGTTACCTGGTTCGTAACCAGGAAATGTACCAGTCGTTAAAAATTATTGAGCAGGCGTATAAAAAAATACAGGACTTTAAAGGAGAGGAAGCGACAATTTACCACGCTGATGTTCCTGAATATTATTTGCCTGAAAAGAAAGATGTATATACAAAGATGGAAGCACTCATTTATCACTTTAAAATAGTGATGGGTGAGATTGATATTCCACCGGGTGAAGTATACCATAGTGTTGAAGGTGGCAATGGCGAACTTGGATTTTATTTAATCAGTGATGGTGGAAGAACGCCGTACCGCCTGCATTTTCGCCGGCCATGTTTTGTTTATTACCAGGCTTTCGAAGAGTTGGTAAAAGGCAGCATGTTAAGCGATGCGATCATTGTTTTATCATCTTTGAACCTGATTGCAGGTGAGATGGATGGATAATTTATAGGTTAATGAGCCGGTGTAAATTGGCTGATGAAATATTGATAGAATGAAATTTTCAGAAGAAAAATTAAATAAAGCAAATGAAATTATTGCACGTTACCCGCAAGGGAAACAAAAGAGTGCATTAATTCCATTGTTGCATTTGGCGCAGGAAGAAAACGCGGGTTGGTTAAGTGCTGAAGCTATGGACTATGTAGCAGGTTTATTAAATATTAAACCTATTGAAGTTTACGAGGTGGCTACTTTTTATAGCATGTACAATTTAAAACCTGTAGGTAAATATTTGTTTGAAGTTTGCCATACAGGACCCTGCATGGTTAATGGCAGCGACAATATAGTTAGCTACATTAAAGAAAAATTGAACATTGGTGTTGGTGAAACAACTGATGATGGAATGTTTACTTTAAAAACTGTTGAATGCTTAGGAGCATGTGGTTATGCGCCAATGATGCAGCTTGGCAATTTTTATAAAGAGCATTTAACCAAAGAAAAAGTAGATCAAATAATTGAAGAATGCAGAAAGACAGCTGCACAAAACAATTAAAAAATATAGTGCGGCTTGGTTTGAAACCAAATTTCACTTTTTGAATGAATAATGGGTAGAAAATTATTATTAGAAAAAGCAGGCATTGAAGGCATTCGCCAGTATGATGTATACCGCAATAATGGTGGTTATGCAGCTATGGAAAAAGCGTTCAAAATGGGATCGGCCGAGGTAATTGAAGAAGTGAAAAAAAGCGGCTTGCGTGGTCGCGGTGGCGCCGGTTTCCCAACAGGAATGAAATGGAGTTTTTTGGCTAAGCCGGAAGGTGTGCCACGTTACCTTGTTTGTAATGCAGACGAAAGCGAACCGGGTACTTTTAAGGATCGCTACCTGATGGAATTTTTACCACACCTCTTTGTTGAAGGATTGATCATTTCTTCTTACGCATTAGGTGCAAATACTTGCTACATCTACATCCGTGGTGAATATGCCTGGATCGTTAATATATTAGAACAGGCAATTGCGGAAGCAAAAAATGCAGGCTTTTTAGGAAAAAATATTTTAGGCAGCGGCTTCGATTGCGAAATTTATGTGCAACGTGGTGCAGGTGCTTACATATGTGGAGAAGAAACTGCATTGCTTGAGAGTTTGGAAGGCAAAAGGGGCAATCCACGTATCAAGCCTCCGTTTCCGGCTGTAAAAGGATTATGGGATTGTCCGACAGTGGTAAACAATGTTGAAACGCTTGCTGCAGTTGTACCGATCATAGAAATTGGAGGAGAAGAATATGCAAAAATCGGTATCGGAAAATCTACTGGAACAAAATTAATATCGGCTTGTGGCAACATAAATAAACCAGGGGTTTATGAAATTGACATGACTCAATCGGTTGAAGAATTTATTTACAGCGATGAATATTGTGGTGGCATTGCAAATGGCAAAAAACTAAAAGCTTGCATTCCAGGTGGATCATCTGTTCCAATTCTACCCGCTAATTTATTGTTGACGACAGCAAAAGGGGAGAAGCGGATGATGACCTATGAGAGCCTTGCTGACGGAGGTTTTCCAACAGGTACCATGATGGGTTCAGGTGGTTTTATTGTGTTAGATGAAGACCAATGCGTAGTTCGGCATACCTATTCGCTTGCTCGTTTTTACCGTCATGAAAGTTGCGGACAATGTTCTCCATGTAGAGAAGGAACGGGATGGATGGAAAAGATCCTTTACAATATTGAAACAGGTAAAGGGAAAATGAGTGATATTGATTTATTGTGGGACATTCAAAGCAAGATTGAAGGAAATACAATTTGCCCGTTAGGCGATGCAGCGGCCTGGCCTGTGGCAGCTGCCATCAGACATTTTAGAGATGAATTTGAATGGCATGTTTTAAATCCGGAAGAATCGCAAAAAAGAAATTTTGGTTTAGCTCATTATGCCGATCCTTTAGAAGTGGCAGTAGGTTAAGCATAAATGAAAAAAGAAAGTAGTCAAGTTTTGATATTTTAAAAATGGCTGAAGAAAAAAAATTATTAAAAGTAACGATCGATAACATCACTATTGAAGTGGAGCCGGGAACAAGTATCCTTATGGCGGCACGCAAAATAGGTGGTGATGTAGTACCGCCTGCAATGTGCTATTACAGCAAGCTGGAAGGCAGCGGCGGTAAATGTCGTACTTGTTTAGTAAGGGTGGCTGCAGGTTCAACTGCCGACCCAAGACCAATGCCAAAATTGGTCGCATCGTGCCGCACCAACGTAATGGACGGAATGGTAGTTGAAAACATTACCAATCCTACCGTGCTCGAAGCAAGAAAAGGTGTTGTTGAATTTTTATTGCTTAACCATCCTTTAGATTGCCCGGTATGCGACCAGGCAGGCGAATGCGATCTGCAGGACCTGAGTTTTAATCATGGTACTGAAGGCACACGTTATGAATTTAAACGCAGAACTTTTGAACGGATAGATATTGGTCCTTACATACAACTGCATATGACGCGTTGCATTTTATGTTACCGATGCGTGTATGTAGCTGACCAGGTTTCGGGCCAGCGTGAACATGGCATATTAGACCGCGGCGACCACTCGCAAATAGCAACCTACATCCAGGAGTCTTTAGATAATGAATTTATTGGGAATGTAATTGATGTTTGTCCGGTTGGTGCACTTACAGACAGAACGTTTCGTTTTAAAAATCGGGTGTGGTTTACCAAGCCGGTAGAAGCACACCGTGATTGCCCGACATGCGCTGGTAAAGTGCGCCTGTGGCTGCGTGGTAATGATGTATTGCGTGTTACTGCACGTAAGGATCAATGGGGTGAAGTAGAAGATTGGATCTGTAATGATTGCCGTTTTGAAAAAAAGCAAGTAACCGACTGGGTTATAGAAGGGCCAACAAAAGTTGATCGTCATTCTGTTATTTCTCAGGGTCATTATGTAAATATTGTAAAGCCAGCAGAAACTTTTTCACCAATAATGAATGGCAGAAAGCCAAAATTATTAATGGATATTCACCAGGTAAGTGAAGTGAACAATGTTGACCTGAATGAAATTAATGGACCGGCTACAGGTAAAACGTTTAGTGGCGACCCACATGCGTTTGGTACCAATGTGACAGATGTAAAAGTGGGTGAAGGCAGAAATATGCAAGGAACAGATAGCACAAACCCTGATACGCATTAAGAGAAATTAAGGCGAAGATTTAGCTCAATAGAATGATAGTGTACAAGGGTGCGACGCAAGAAAAGTTAAATAGGATTACAATAGTTGGGAACATAAATAATTAAAAACTAAAAATGTAAATATTGATTTTGCATTTTGATTTTTGCATTTGAATTGATTATGTATTTATTACAATTTGATTGGTGGATCGTTTTAGAAAAATTTATACTGATTGCGATAATTGTAACGACATCGCTGATTGTTGCCATGTACAGCACTTATGCCGAACGTAAGATTGCTGCTTTTTTACAAGACCGCCGCGGTCCAAACCGTGCGGGTCCTTTCGGATTATTGCAACCTGTTGCCGATGGATTAAAATTATTTTTTAAAGAAGAAATCATTCCAACACTATCCTCAAAATTTCTTTTCATACTTGGGCCAATGCTGGCAATGATCACAGCCACTATGACCAGCGCTGTTATTCCCTGGGGCAGTACAATTGACATTGGCGGAAGGCTAGTGCCATTGCAAATTGCAGATATAAATATTGGCGTATTGTACATTTTTGGCGTTGTGAGTTTGGGAGTTTATGGAATAATGATCGGTGGTTGGGCCTCTAATAATAAATTTTCTTTACTGGCAGCTGTACGCGGTGCATCACAAATGATCTCTTATGAATTAGCTATGGGCTTATCGCTTATTGCTGTATTGATGGTCAGTGGCTCTTTGCGCATGAGCGTAATAGTTGAACAGCAAATGCAAAACGGATGGAATGTGATTTACCAGCCACTTGGTTTTTTAATATTTTTTATATGTGCATTGGCAGAATGTAACCGCACACCTTTTGACTTACCCGAAGCAGAGAATGAATTGAACTTTGGTTACCACCAGGAGTATTCATCAATGAAACTTGGCTTTTACCTTTTTGCAGAATACATAAACATGTTTATTAGCAGCGTGGTAATGGCTACTCTTTTCTTTGGTGGCTTTGATATTCCTTTTGTAAATGAGGCAGCGTGGGGCAATCATTGGTGGGTTGGTTTAGTAGGTTTTGCTGTACTTATGACAAAAGCCTTTTTATTCATTTTCTTGTTTATGTGGATACGCTGGACAATTCCACGTTTCCGCTTTGACCAGTTGATGAATCTTGGTTGGAAAAAATTATTGCCATTGGCTTTAATAAATATGTTGCTTACAGCAGTTGTAGTATTGCTGTTGAATAAATAATAAAGGTGATAAGCAAAGGCTGATGTAAATCGGCTAAATTTGCCGCCGATTAAAGAGTTGATAAAACACGAAATGCAGTCATTAACAAACAGATCGAAACAGGTAGAACGCAAACCCATGAATTTTTGGGAACGTATGTACCTGCCTTCAATTTTTAAAGGCATGGCTATTACGTTTAGTCACCTGTTTAAAAAGAAGCCAACGATCAATTACCCGGAACAAACCCGAACTTTTTCTTCAGTTTTTCGTGGTGTACAAATTTTAAACAGGGATGAAGAAGGCCGTGAACGCTGTACTGCATGCGGACTATGTGCAGTGGCTTGTCCGGCGGAAGCCATAACCATGGAGGCGGCAGAACGTCAGCCTGGAGAAGAACATTTATACAAAGAAGAAAAATATGCAGCTAAGTACGAGATCAATATGCTGCGTTGTATTTTTTGTGGATTGTGCGAAGAGGCTTGTCCGAAAGATGCTATTTACCTGACACAAACTTTTGCGCCAGCCAATTATGACCGTAAAGGTTTTATTTACGGGAAAGAAGATCTGTTGATCCCAAATCCAGTAACAGAACCGGAACTATATGCAAAGGCAAAAGGAACAATAGGAAAAGAAATTAAATAAGAGACTGCTTAAATGGGAATTACACAAATACTTTTTTGGATACTTGCAGTGGTTACACTTTTTAGTGCGCTGATGGTGATAACAAGTAAAAACCCTGTTTACAGCGTACTTTGGCTGATCATCACTTTTTTTACCATTTCAGGTCATTATATTTTATTGAATGCGCAGTTTTTGGCCGTTGTAAACATTATTGTTTATGCAGGTGCTATTATGGTGCTGTTTCTATTTGTATTGATGTTGATGAATCTTACAAAAGATACCGAACCGCAAAAAAGCAAATGGTTGAAAATTGCAGGTGCGCTTGCCGGTGGTTCTTTATTGCTGGTAATGATAGCTGCTTTAAAAAATACAGAGCAGAAAATGACAGAATTGGGAAGTGGTGATATTGGATTGATACAAAATTTAGGTAAAGTACTTTTCAGTGATTATGTGGTACCATTTGAAATCAGTTCCATATTGTTTTTAAGTGCGATGGTTGGCGCAGTATTGATTGGTAAAAAAGAATAACAAAAATGATAATGTGTAAATAGTATATCAACTTATTTACGCAGCAGCTATTAATATATATGAACATACAGTATTACATATTTTTATCAATAGCATTATTTGTAATTGGTATTGTTGGTGTATTAACACGCCGTAATGCAATTATCGTATTTATGTGTATTGAGTTGATGCTGAATGCAGTGAACTTATTGCTGGTGGCGTTTTCAAAAATGCATCACCTTGCAAATGCTGCAAAAGATGCAACTGCCGGCAGCGATGGCCAATTGTTTGTATTTTTTATTATGGTGGTTGCCGCTGCAGAAGTAAGTGTTGGGCTCGCTATTATCGTTATGCTTTATCGAAATACGCATTCGGTCGATATAAATTTTTTAAACAGGTTGAAACATTAATAAGGTCAAATGAGCTTTGAAGCCCATTGACTAATTAAATAGTATGAAGAACTTGATTTTTTTAATTCCGCTTTTGCCATTCATTGGTTTTTTGATCAATGGGTTAGGAAGAAAAGTTTTATCAAAAGGCGCCATCAGCCTCATTGGTAGCGGAACCGTTTTGGCTTCATTTGTAATTAGCTTAACTATTTTTATACAGGGAAGTTACACTTCAACCCCTTTCCATTATTTTGATTTTATCAATGTAGGAACACTTAAAATTCCTTTCGCTTTCCAGGTCGACCAACTTTCAACCTTATTTCTTTTGATTATAACTGGTGTAGGTTTTTTAATCCATGTGTATTCGGCCGCATACATGCACGAAGAAAAAGTTGAGCATTTCGGCAGGTATTTTTCCTTTCTTAATCTTTTTGTTTTCTCCATGCTGTTGTTGGTAATGGGAGCAAACTACGTTATCATGTTTATTGGATGGGAGGGTGTAGGGTTATGCTCGTATCTACTAATTGGATATTGGTTTAAGAATATTGATTACACAAAAGCAGCTAAAAAAGCGTTCATCATGAACCGCATTGGTGACTTAGGTTTTTTACTTGCTTTGTTTTGGATCATTCAACAATTTGGCACCGTTTCTTTTTTCGAATTATTTAACCCGGAAAATGGAAAAGTAGCGAGCATGTCTGCACAAAACACTACTGCAATAATTGGAATTACTTTGTTGTTGTTTGTTGGTGCAACGGGTAAAAGTGCACAAATTCCTTTATACACCTGGCTTCCCGATGCAATGGCTGGTCCCACGCCGGTTTCAGCATTAATACATGCAGCAACGATGGTTACTGCCGGTATTTATATGATTGCCCGCAGCAATATTTTATATTCATTAGCACCACTTACTTTAAGCATTGTAGCCATAATTGGTGCCGCAACTGCTTTGCTGGCTGCAACTATTGCCTTAAAGCAAAACGATATTAAAAAAGTGTTGGCTTATTCTACAGTGAGCCAGCTAGGTTATATGTTTCTTGCCCTAGGAACCGGTGCTTATGTGGCCGCAGTTTTCCATGTAATGACGCATGCTTTCTTCAAAGCCTTATTATTCCTTGGCTCGGGTTCGGTTATTCATGCAATGAGCGGTCAGCAGGATATACGTTTTATGGGTGGATTGAAAAATAAATTGAAAATCACCTACATCACCTTTCTAATTGGTTGTGTGGCCATTGCAGGTATACCACCTCTGTCCGGTTTCTTTTCAAAAGATGCAATTTTATTAAGTGCCTTTGAACACAATAAGTTTTTATGGGCAGTTGGGGTTATAACAGCGGCGTTAACTGCTTTTTATATGTTCCGTTTATTGTTCATCACTTTTTATGGTTCATTCAGAGGTACCGAAGAACAACGGCAACATGTACACGAAAGTCCTGCAGCAATGACTATTCCCTTAATTGTGCTTGCTGTACTTTCTATAATTGGCGGCTTTGTTGGCATACCCGAAGTCTTTGTCCATGGTGGCGAAAGACTGGCTGCATTTTTAGCCCCTGTAGTTCCAACAGTACAACACCACGTTTCGCATGCTACAGAATATTTTTTAATGGGCTTAACTACAGTGATTGCTGTTGTTGCTATTGTAATTGCCTGGATGCGTTACCGTACCTATAAAGAAGAACACCCGGGTGCCGTTGGTAAATTATTCCATGATAAATGGTATGTAGATGAATTGTACAACAGTATTATTGTAAAACCGGTAAATAAGTTAGGCGTATTTGCCAACACCTACCTTGAGAAAAGTGGAATTGACGGTCTGGTAAATGGTGTAGGCAGGTTGGTGAATTATGGCAGCCGCCAAATGCGCTGGTTACAAAGCGGGCAGGTTGGCAGTTATGTTTTGCTGATGGTAATTAGTATGTTGTTGTTTTTCGTATTACAGTTCTTTTTAAGAAAGTAACAATTATTTGAAATTGTATGCAACTCCATTTGTTGCAATTAGATTTTTATATAAAAGTTGAATTTTTTGTAACCGGCAGTTGAATAACTATTTTACTTCTGTTGCGTCGCACACTTCAACTAAAGAATATTATTAACCAGTTTAAATCTAAATCCTCTTTTTGAGGATAGGAGTATGATCGTTTTATTATTAATATTAATTCCATTATTAGGCGGCATAGTTTCCTTCTTTTTAAAAGAAGAAAAAACTTCCCGTAATTGGGCTTTGTTAGTTGCTTTTGCATCTTTGGCTGTATCTATTTTAGGATTAACAGTTGCAAAAGCTCCTGATCAACTCGCCTTTTCAACTTCCTGGTTGGGTAGCCTCGGCAGCAGGTTCAGCATTGCATTGGATGGATTGTCACAAGTACTTTGTTTACTTACAGCTATTGCGTATCCATTAATTTTTATTGCTACCAGGAATACTTCATATAAAAATGCAAATAACTTTTTTGGCTTAATGCTCTTAACCCAAGCCGGTTTAATTGGCGTTTTTACGGCAACCGATGCTTTGTTGTTTTATTTCTTTTGGGAGTTAGCACTTGTACCTGTTTATTTTATTTGTTCCACCTGGGGCGGCGAACGTCGTATAGCAGTAACATTTAAATTTTTCATTTACACTTTTACAGCCTCAGTTTTAATGCTGATTGGGTTGTTGTACTTATATTTTCAAACCCCTGATCGTTCTTTTGCAATCGAATCTTTTTATGCACTGAACTTGCCTGTGAGTACTCAGTCCTGGCTGTTTTGGTTAATGTTTGTTGCCTTCGCGGTAAAAATGCCGATGTTTCCATTTCATACATGGCAGCCTGATACGTACGAACAATCGCCAACTGCCGCAACCATGGTATTAAGTGGATTGATGGTTAAGATGGGCGTTTATGCCGTCATCAGGTGGGTGTGGCCCATTTTCCCTGAAGGCGTGCATATGTGGGGCGATGTTGTAATGAGTTTATCCGTTGCAGGTGTGCTCTACGCTTCTGTAATTGCCATACAGCAAAATGACCTTAAACGATTAATAGCGTATTCATCAATTGCGCATATAGGCATAATGATCATGTCCATTTTTGCCGAAAATAAAATTGGTATGCAAGGGGTCATGATGCAAATGTTCAATCACGGCATTAACATCATTGGATTGTGGATCGTAGTTGAATTGATTGAAAAGCAATTTCATACACGCAAACTTTCTGAGTTAGGCGGCATTGCCCAAAAAGCACCGGGCTTAACTATATTGTTGGTCATAGTTGCTTTTGCAAACATTTCCTTACCGCTTACTAATGCATTTGTCGGCGAATTTTTAATGTTCAATGGCATTTGGAATACAGCATCTAATTATCGTATTCTGTTTGCTGTGCTTGCGGGTTTAAGTATCATTCTGGCCGCGGTATACACGCTAAACATGATTCAAAAAGTTTTTTTTGGTAATACAAATGAGGTTACCGAAAAAACACAGGATATTAGAATAAACGAGCGGTTGGCTTTGGGTATAATAGTGTTATTGATTTTTGTTTTTGGTGTATACCCTCAACCAATACTCAACTTAACCAATGGATTTGTTGATGCGCTATTAAAAGAAGTAAATATTGCAAACCTCCTGGTAAAATAAATATGAACACATTAATCTTATCGGCTTTGAGTGGTGTGCTAATGATGTTTAGCGGTTTCGTGCTGAATACCAAAGGTGCAATAAGAATATTTGCCCATGTTTTATTGGCGGCCATTATAGTTGTAAATATTCTTGAACTAAGAGATGTGCAATTATTACAAGTTGATGTAAAAGGCATGATGGCTTTTGACAAATTTGCTTTATTATTTACCCTGGTTATCAATATTTGCACCTTTGCTTTTTTCCTACTTTCATCCAGGGATATGGAAAAAGTTGGCGTGCATTACAACGATTATTTTGCCCTCATCTTTTTTATTTTAAGTGGGGTTGTTTTGGCAGCTTCCTTTAAATCCTTGCTCATTCTTTTTTTAGGAATCGAGATCATTTCTATTCCACTTTATATTTTAACAGGATCGGATAAACGAAATTTAAAAAGCAACGAAGCCTCTTTAAAATATTTTTTGATGGGTTCGTTTTCTACCGGCTTAATGTTAATGGGGATTGCTTTGGTATATGGTGCTACAGGCACTTTTAATACGATGGCAATGAATTTTGCCCCGGATAAAGTACCGGTGTTATTGATTGCAGGCATGATGATGTTGTTGTTCTCTATGTCCTTCAAGGTTTCGGCGGCACCTTTTCATTTTTGGACACCTGATGTTTATGATGGCGCACCAACGGTATTTACATCCTTTATGGCCACTATTGTAAAAGCAGCTGGTTTTATTGCTTTTATGCGTTTGTTCAACGATGCATTTGGAAGCATTAGCGGCGAGTGGAAATTACTTGTGGCGATCATTGTTGCGGCAACTTTATTTATTGGAAATATTACTGCCGTTTTTCAAAACAGCGTTAAGCGCATGCTTGCATACTCAAGTATTTCACAAGCCGGTTTTATGATGCTTGCCGTTTATTCATTAACTGCCGATGCACGTGAAGGTTTGATCTTATACGCGGCCGCTTATTCTCTTGCCACAATTGGCATTTTTGCTGTATTAATAAAAATGAATGATTACAGCTTTGAGGGCTTTAATGGTTTTTCAAAACAACATCCTGTTATCGCAGCATCACTCGTTGTATTTATTTTATCACTGGCAGGAATTCCCTTAACTGCAGGTTTTCTTTCTAAATTTTATATGTTGAAAGCCACCGTTGATGGTGGAAGTATCTGGTTGGCCGTATTTGCTGTTTTAATGGCGGCCATTAGCGTTTATTATTACTTCAGGTTGATACAAGCCATGTATTTTAAAGAAGGTGTATCCCAAACTTTGGAATTCTCAAATGGGTTTCGTTATGTGCTTGTTGGATTAGCAGCCATCACTATTTTGCTCGGCATTTTTCCAGGCATGCTTACAAGTTGGCTTTACTTTTAAAAGTGCGTTTTAAATAAATTTCTCTGTTTACAAAGAAGGTTTCCTAATTTGTGAGGACTTCTAGGTATGGATACTGCTGATATTTTTTCTCTTGCATCCCGTTCGGTACGTGGCAACAAACTTCGCACAGGAATTACTGTAGCTATTATTGCTTTTGGCATTATGGCCCTAATAGGAATTATTACGGCAATACAGGCCATGAGTCAAAAATTCAGTGAAAGTTTTTCTACAATGGGTGCCAATGGATTCAGCATTCGTTTTAAGGAAAGGAACATACAATTTGGTAACAACAATTCAGAATTAAAAGTTTCAAAGAAAGGAGCAAAAAAAGCAAAGGCTTCCAACCTGGGAAAAAATATACGTATTGATGAAGCGGAAGAATTTGTAAAACAGTATAAATTTCCGGCACAAGTAAGTATTTCAATGATGGCAACACGCAATGCCATTGTAAATTTTGAAACAAAAAAAACCAGTCCGAATGTTACTGTTTTTGGCAGCGATGAAAATTATCTTTTGCTCAATGGTTTTAATTTAAATAGTGGAAGAAATTTCAGCCGGCAGGAAATTAATAGTACGGCAAACGTTTGTTTAGTTGGTTACGATGTTGCAAAAAAACTTTTTAAAAATAATCCTTCAAAAGCCGTTAACCAGGTGATTAGAATTAACGGTTACCCATATAGGGTAATTGGGGTACTGGCAAGTCGCGGATCATCTTTCGGCTTTAGCCGCGATAATGTTGTTATTGGTGGTTATAAAAATATTAAACGCAATTTTGACGAAGGGCGGTCATTTGTTTTAGGTGTAATGGCCGATGACATTAACCAGGTAGAACAAGCAATGGGAGAGGCAGAAGGAATATTTAGATCTATAAGGAAAGTAAATACAATTGAAGAAAGCAATTTTGTTTTAGACCGCAGCGACAGCATTGCAGAAAAAGCAATGAACAGTCTGGGTTTTCTAACTATATCGGCAACGGTCATTGGTTTAATTACATTAATTGGCGCGGCAATCGGGTTAATGAATATCATGCTTGTATCGGTAACAGAGCGAACAAAAGAAGTGGGGTTGATAAAAGCAATTGGCGGAAAAAGTAAAACAGTACGCCAACAGTTTTTAATGGAAGCCGTGATAATAAGTATGCTGGGTGCATTTTTTGGAATCATTCTGGGCATCATGGTTGGTAATTTATTTTCCCTGGTATTAAGCACCGGTTTTGTGGTACCTTGGAATTGGGTTGGGTATGGCATACTTATTTGTACAATAGTTGGATTGCTTGCCGGATTATACCCCGCCGTCAAGGCCGGTAAATTGAATCCGATTGATGCATTGCGATACGAATAAGAGCGTTTATATTATTAATAAAAATATTTTGGCATAATTTTCTTAAAAAAACTTTTGAATTCTCTGGAAAAAAATGCAGCATGTTAAACATTCAATGCATTTTTTTCAGTAGAATTGTGACCTCTAATAATTCCATTTCATTTTTTTATTTAAAATTTCTAAAAATTAACGATCATGGCAGAACAAAGACCAGCTGCAGGAACTACTTCTACAACATCAGCGAAGGCAACATCCGTTCAACCTAAAAGAAGCAGCAATGCCATTTCGTGGCTTGCCCCTATCATTTGTATTTTAGCAGGTTATGCCATTTGGCGTTTTGTAATGGGTGCAGATTCTGGTTTCAAACAACCTGATCCTGCCGGTGGATTTTGGCCTTCACACAAAGGACCAAAAGGTGCATTTCATTCTATTTACGAAGGCGGTATTATTGTACCTCTTTTGATTGGTATGTTATTAATGGTAATCACGTTTTCAATTGAGCGTTTATTAACGATCAACAAAGCTTTAGGAAAAGGTTCTATTGCTGATTTTATCAGGAAAGTACAATACCATCTTGCTAACCGCAATGTTGATGCAGCATTAGCAGAGTGCGACAGACAGCGTGGTTCTGTAGCAAACGTAATGAAAGCAGGTTTGCGTCGTTATAAAGAAATGATCAATGTAACCGATTTGGATACAGATCAAAAAGTTTTATCTATTCAAAAAGAAGTAGAAGAAGCAACAGCTTTGGAATTACCGATGCTTCAGAAAAATCTTGTATTCTTATCTACGATTGTATCCCTGGGTACACTTGTTGCCCTTTTAGGTACTGTATTAGGTATGATCCGTTCTTTCTCGGCACTTGGTGCTGAAGGTGGTGCAGGTAATGCAGGTGCGTTGGCGCAAGGTATCTCAGAGGCATTGTATAATACAGCTTTAGGTATTGGTACTTCTTCTTTAGCATTAATGATGTACAATATTTTCACTACAAAAATTGATTCTATCACTTATGGTATTGATGAGTCTGGTTTTACTTTAACTCAAAGCTTTGCTTCTACTTACAAATAGTAGAAGAAAGTTTATGGATTAATGAAATCATTGCATCTCAATACTAAATTTTTTATAGACAATGCCAAGTGTTAAAATACCAAGAAAAAGCACGGATTTTGATATGACCCCATTCGTGGATGTGGCCTTTTTGATCCTGTCTTTTTTTATGCTGGTTACAAAGTTTAAACCACCAGAACCGGTTGAGATCACGACACCGGGTTCTGTTTCAACAATTAAGTTACCCGAAGATGATGCGATCCTTGTAGAAATTGCTCCTGATGGTAGAATTTTCTTTTCAATGTTAGCCGAGAGTAAACCGGACTTAAAATATAAGGTTATTGAAAACCTGAATAAAACACGGAACCTTGGTCTTACAGAAAAAGAAATGCAGAATTATGTTCGTTCACATTCTGTAGGTGTTCCATTTAACCAGTTAAAAGGATTGTTATCAAGACCTATTGATACCCAAAAAGATGTTGTTCAACCTGGTATCCCGGTTCAGGATTCAGCGAGCAATGAATTGTACTATTGGGTTAGAGATGCGGTTAGTGCTTTCCAGGGAAACAAAATCAACTACATGATCAAAGGAGACAATGCCGCCAAATACCCTGCTTTTAAGCAAGTAATGGAAGCATTTAAAAGAAATGATCTGTATAAGTTCCAGCTGGTTACAACACCTGAATCTGCACCTGTGGGAACTGCTTTATATGTTGAAAGAGAAGGTGGAAAGAAAACAGAATAATTTATAATTTAAAACTTACCAATATGGCATCTTTAGATACCGGCGATGGTGGTGGTGGACACAAAAAAGGACCTGGGGTCAAAAAAGCAAAAAAACAATCTACCAGGGTTGACATGACGCCGATGGTGGATATTGGATTTTTGCTGATCACTTTCTTCATTTTTACTACTACCATGAGCACACCTTCGGCTATGCAGTTGTATATGCCAAAGGATACCGACAAGCCTGATGAGCAGAACAAGGCCAAAGAATCTGGAGCCCTTACTGTTTTATTAGGTAAAGGCAACCAGGTTTATTATTACGAAGGACAATTGTTACCTGATGGTTCAAACTTTAAGTCAACTTCATTCGATCCTGAAACTGGAATACGTAAAGTATTGATCGATAAAAAACGAAGGACACCGGAAGAAGATCTTGTTGTGGTAATAAAGCCTAACGATGAGGCGACTTATAAAAATACAGTCGATATACTTGATGAAATGACCATTAACGGCATTAAACGCTTTGCCTTAGTGGATATTACACCAAATGAAAATGAGCCGTTAAAAAGAACGGAGCAGTTGAACCGTGTTCAGTAAGTGTAATTATTTTATGGAAAGATGTTTGCGAAAGCATCTAAATACAAACTAGTAAAATGGAATCAAACAACCTAAATACAGGCGGCGTTTTATCCGGCGATCCGAACAGGAAGATTCTGACCACAGATTTCCTGGATCTTTTGTTTGCCGATAGAAATAAAGCGTACGGCGCTTACGAACTGAGAAGATCTTACAACAAACGCATCACCACTGCATTATTAATTACTGCGGGGATATTGTTGCTTGCTTTACTTGGTTCGTTTTTATCAAGCCAGTTAGCTCCCGAAGCGGCTGAGTTGGAAGCCAAGGAAGTGGTTTTAGAAAGAATTATAGAAGAACCAGAACCAGAACCTCCACCGCCACCGCCTCCACCAAAAACGGAGCCGCCACCAAAAGTGGAAATGACAAAGTTTACCCCACCGGTAATTGTTAAGGATGAAGAGGTGAAGAAAGAAGACATTCCACCAGTAGTGGAGGAATTGGAAGAAACAAAAATTGACGTAATTAGCCAGGAAGGTATTAAAGACCAGGGTATAGCAGTACCTGTAGTTGACGAAGGAAAAGCTGTTGTTGTAGTGAAAGATGAAACTAACTACGATCAGACTTTTACGAAAGTGGAAGTTGAAGCCGAATTCCCAGGTGGAACTGCAGCATGGTCAAAATATTTACAGCGTACTTTAAACAGTAGTGCACCGGTTGACAATGGCGCACCTGCTGGTTCTTACCCTGTTATTGTTCAATTTATCGTGGACAAAGAAGGTAACATCAGTGACGTAAAAGCTTTAACCAGTCATGGTTATGGCATGGAAGACGAAGCGATCCGCGTAATTAAGCGTGGTCCTAAGTGGAAACCAGCCATCCAAAACGGACGCCAGGTAAAAGCTTACCGTAAGCAGCCTGTTACTTTCGTTGTTTCAGATGAAGGTTAATTAAAATGAATCAAGAATATTCATCCCGCCTTGTTTATTCAAGGCGGGATTTTTTATTATATTATTGACAATGCCCTTTCTATTTTTGATGTTGTATGAGTTTAAAATTATCAGGTTGGGATGATACAATTGTAGCTTTGGCCACACCTCCGGGCATTGGTGCAATCGGGCTTATCCGCTTAAGTGGTAAGGATGCTATATCCATTGTCAATAACCTGTTTCCTTCAAAAGATTTAGAAGTTCAGCCATCACATACACTGCATGTAGGTTCCTTACAAAATAACGGTCATATTTTAGACGAAGTACTCATTTCACTTTTTAAAGGACCACGTTCCTATACCGGTGAAAATGTAGTGGAAATCAGTTGTCATGGTTCACCATTTATTCTTCAGCAGGTAATAGATGCCTGCATTGAAAAAGGAGCCAGGTTGGCAAAGCCAGGTGAGTTTACACAGCGTGCATTTTTAGCAGGTAAGCTAGATCTGACACAAGCCGAAGCCGTTGCTGATTTAATTTCAAGCAATACAACCGCTTCCCATAAAACTGCGCTCAGCAATATGCGTGGAGGTTTTTCTCAAACCCTAAAATCTTTAAGAGATCAGTTGATAACTTTTTCAGCTTTGATAGAACTGGAGCTTGATTTTTCACAAGAGGATGTAGAATTTGCAGACCGGAGCCAATTGAAAAACCTGGTTGGTAATGCATTAACGCAAACAAGTCAATTGCTGCAATCTTTTAAATTAGGAAATGTAATTAAAAACGGGGTCAGCGTTGCAATCATAGGTAAGCCAAATGCGGGTAAATCTACCTTGTTAAATGCCCTATTGAATGAAGAACGTGCCATTGTAAGCGAAATTCCGGGCACAACAAGAGACACAATCGAAGAAGTAATTAATATCGACGGCATTCTTTTCAGGCTTATAGATACTGCTGGAATTAGAAGCCACACGGCTGATGTCATTGAAAGTGCGGGTATTACCCGCAGCAAAGAAAAAATGCTCCAGGCCGATGTGGTTGTTTATTTATTTGATGTGAACGAGCTGACTATTGAAGATTTACAAACCATCGCCAATGAATTGAAAGCGCAAAAGATCAACTTTCTTTTGGTTGGTAATAAAGTGGATGAAATTGATGAAGAACAAGCAAAGGATAAATTCCTGGGGTTAGGACAGATTATCTTTATTTCAGCGAAAAATAACCTGCACATAGAAGTTTTAAAACAGCGAATGGTGGATCTTGTTTTGCAGGAAAATGTTTTTGCAGAAAATTCAATTGTGACCAATGCCCGGCATTTTCATGCTTTGCAGGAAGTACATTCTTCGCTTACTGATGTGCAGGAAGGTTTGGACAATTTAATTCCCGGTGATTTGTTGTCGCTCGACATCCGGCGTTGCCTTCAATATCTGGGAGAAATTACGGGTGAGATCACAAATGAAGACCAGTTAGACTACATTTTTAGTAAATTCTGTATCGGAAAGTAGGAATTCAAATAACAATGCATTAAATTTATTTCTGTCTAAATTTTAAGTTGGCAAGAGATTTGTTTACTCAACGTTAGTAGATTTATTCAATAAATCGTTTTCTATATCCCCATCCTATCAGCCTGCCAAGGTTGCATTCATGAAATAAACCAGGTTTTCAAACTAATCCTATTTAAAGCATTTGAGAAGCAGTGAATTGTCAATTGATAATTCAAAAGTCAATTTGTTTTTTATTCTTATTTATAAATATTATCTACAATTAGATTTAAGCCTACGTTATGAAAATGAAAATGTATTCAACCCTGTTTGTTGGTGTAATGGTTTTTGCTGCCTGCAAAAAAGACCCTGTGACAGTGCCTGTTAAATTTACTGAAACTACGTATCAAACTTTAAGTACTTATGATACATCCGGAAGACCAAGTAATTTATTGCCTAGAGATACGGTTAGTTCCCAAATGATCACTTATATTAAAAATACTTTAATTGAGAAATCCGATCTAAGAACCACTAATCCTGAATTACTTACTACAAAAGCAATTGCAGATATTAAAATTACCCAGTCATCTGATGTTTTTATTACCTACGTTTCCCAATTGACAAATTCTACAAACGCTCTTGCTTTTTATACTTATCCTTCAAATACGCCCCCGGCAAGTGCCAAGGATATAAAACAAATAACTTACGTTTTCCCAAGTGTTGGTTTGGGTACCAAGCTACAGTCAGGTGATAAGGTTAAAATAGGACGTTTTGAAGTTGGAACTTCTATTGGTTTTGTCATCTTAAAAGATGCCTGGAATACAACAACAAAAACGCTTAATAACGATGCAGTGCATTTTTGTTCGAATGATGCTTTGAATCCTGAAGTAGATCCGAATCTTAAAAAGCATGCAGTTTTAATTAATTATCCATCTGAAAATAAAGTTTTGATTGGTTTTGAAAATACAGACCGTTCAAGCGAAAAATGTGACCACGATTTTAACGATGTAGTTATTTACGCAACGGTTAGATAATTCATAAATGATTTTTTTTTTAAAACCCTTTTTCATAAAGGGTTTTTTCTTTTGTACAAAAGGAGAACTCTCAGAAATTACTTCTTCACATTTTCTATGAAATAAGAAATTGGTATGGTTCTTTAATGTAAAATCTTACAATATAAATTATGTGTTTAGAAGACCGTTTTTTGCTTGCACTTTATAAAAATGGAGGCAGTTTCAAGTTAACAGACATTGCCGATAATATTTCAATTACAGAGAATGCAGTTTTAAGTATTATTCATCGGATAGAAGTAACCTACCCGGAATATCTTTTGATTCAAAGTAATTCAAGTGGTCAACTAGTTGCTGCAAATAATGACAAGGAAAAAGAAGTTCGCGATTTTCTTTCAGGTGGAGGCTTTACAGCAATCAATGAGCAGGAATTTCGTGAGTATTATAAAAAGGAACTGGACCAATATACCAAATTGCAAAACTTAAAAAATACGATTAAACAACATGCCTGGATAAAATGGGCGGCAGGTTTAGGATTTTCGTTAGGTAGCGGATTTGCATTGTTTAAATTTCTACATGCTCAAAAAAAGTAAGGCTTTAGTCTTTTGCTGTGTAGCCTACAAAGAAATTCTCCACAATATCTATACTCCTAAAAGATTCATTGTATATTGAGGTTACACAAAAAAACTACATGAAAAAGATTACCCTTGCCTCAATCGGTTTGCTTTTTATTGTTTTTGCATGTCAGAAAAATGATGCGCAAAAAGAGATCACAACGGAAAATGATTCAACGCCAACAGAAGTTGTGGGCCGCCAATGTGCATCTGATGAAGTTTTACAAAAACAAATTGCCGACGATCCTCAAAGAGCAATATTTCTTGACGACCTTGAAAAAAAGACCAGGCTTTACAAGGGCCGAGAAAATAGCCGGCTTGCCGGAGTATTGTATGTACCGGTTGTAGTACATATTGTGCTTCCAAATCCTAATCAAGTTACGGATGCACAGGTACAATCGCAAATGGATGTTTTAACCAAAGACTTCAATAAAACGAATTCTGAATTATCAAATTCCAACGTTTATTTAGCTGGTTATAATTTTTCGAGTGTGCCTGACTGTGATATTGAATTTTATGCTAGCCAAATTGTAAGAAAAGCAAGTACGGTTGCAACCTTCGGG